>JAAYFZ010000179.1 GCA_012727965.1 Clostridiaceae bacterium | reverse complement strand
GCTGTGCTCATATCCTGACTTCTCAGAACATTACCCTGCTCCCTCTCGTCACGCCGCTTCTTAGGGGTCGCTTTTTCAGTTTTTTCTCCGCCTCCGCCACCGGCCACTGCTTATCCCCCCATTCCCGCGATCATATTATTCATAGCCTGGAACATCCTTTCGAAGATATTCTCAGAAAAACCGATATAAAACGGCTGCATCGCGAACAGCACTACCAGTCCTATTATTATCTTGAGCGGAATACCGACCATGTAAGCATGGAAATTCGGTACAGCACGCATCAGTATACCCATCGTTACTTCACTGACAAAAGCCGAGCCGACGATCGGCAGTGCTAATGTCACACCCATTGAGAAAACCAGATAAAATGATTCCATAGCCACAGTCGCAAGTCTCGGGTCGAAACCAACCTGGCCAACCGGTATTCTCTCATAGGTCATGCCGAAAATTCTGATCAGCATCAGATGTCCATCCATCAGAAAGAAATAAACTGTCATGGCTATATTCAGCAATTGTGCCGAATAGGTCGTCTGTGTGCCCATCGCGGGATCGAAGACCGCGCCCATGCCGATACCCATTTGTATATCTATCATCTGACCGGCTATGGCCGGTACTGCGAAAAATAACATCGTTACGAAACTGATTATCAGACCTGTCAGGATCTCGCCTGTGACCATCACTATATAAGTCAGCCCTGGCTCCGACGTAAAAGGTGCTGCCGGCGGATAGAGCTGAATGAACATAACCGCCAGGATGAAGGCCAAACCGAGTCTATACTGGGCCGGCAGATTGCGTCTGCCGAAGATTGGTGACAGTATGAAAAATCCGGATGATCTGACCAGGACCAGTAAATAGTATGGCCAGTACTGCAGGTTGAGCTGCGGAAATACCGGGATCGATGTCAACACTGTCAATTGGCTCAGCATACTCTGCACCATCAGCACTTCAGGACATCAGCGTCGGCAGGCTGTCGAACAGCTTGATCGTAAATTCGATCAGTGTCGTCATCATCCAGCTGCCGAAAATAACGAGAGCGAGCAATACTGCCAGAATTTTCGGAACGAAGACCAAGGTCTGCTCATTGATCTGCGTCATCGCCTGAAACATCGAAATCAGCAGACCAACGACCAGGGCTGTGATCATCATCGGTGCGGCGACCTTCAGTATCGTGTATATCGCCTGCTGCATTATTGTTAGTACTTCTCCCTGCGACAAACTGTCACTCTCCTTCCCTTAAACCTTACGGACCTGTTTTTCTGTATTTGTTGCATATCGCCACATTCTAATCATTTGCAATTGTTGCATATCGCCACACTGTTAGCGTTTTAACTAATGTTGCATAACGCCACATTGTGGATCGCTAGCCAAAGCTGTTAAATAGTGTCTTAATGACCAGACTCCAGCCATCCACCAGCACGAACAGTAATATCTTAAACGGCAATGAAATAACCGTCGGCGGGAGCATCATCATACCCATGGACATAAGTGTACTGGCTACGATCATATCGATGACCAGAAACGGAATGAAAATGAAAAATCCGATCTGGAAGGCTCGCTTGAGTTCACTCGTCATAAAAGCCGGTATCAATACTGTTGCCGGTATATCATCTACTGTCTCGACCGAAGCGATCCCGGCCATATTCATAAACAGTTCAAGATCCTTGGTATCAGTCTGTCGACCCATGAATACCCTCATTGGTTTCATAGCTTCATCGATCGCTTCATCCTGATCTATCTGACCGGAAACATAGGGCTGATAGGCATTTGTATTGATCTCAGCAAAAACCGGTGCCATGAAGAAAAATGTCAGAAACAGCGACAATCCAACCAGGACCTGATTGGGCGGCGTATTCTGCGTGCCGATCGCGTTTCTAACGAATCCAAGTACGATAATGATCCTGGTAAAACTGGTCATCATGATCAGTACCGAGGGCAGAAGTGACAGAATCGTCAGCAATAGAAGCAGCTGCTGCGTCGACGTACGATCGTCCGGCAGCGTGATCTGAGCTGAAACCTTCGAACCGGTAAGCAGCAATATCACCGGCAAACAGGCCAGAGCCGCTATCAGCTTAGCTGCTGTATGTAATTTGCGTTTTCGCTGCTGCGTCATCAATGTTCACCCTTCTCAAATCGATTATCGTCATCCTCTGAAGTATCTTCTGTCTCATCGCCTGCATCTGAACCGCCTCTGTAGGACTCTGGGTCAGACAGGCCGCGGATGCCTTTTTCCTTGATGATCTTATACATACTGGCAAAAGACTGGTTCACTGGTTGCGGTTGTTTTTTCAGCTTGTCCGGATCTTCGATCTCAGTCATCATCTGCACGTTTTGCGCAGTCACACTGATCAAATAAAACTTGCCAGCTACCTCAATGATCGCAAGATACTTGTCCTTTGCGATCGGTGTCCGCTCGATGATTTTAACATTACGGCTGTTATGGCTAAGCTGAGACCTGCGTCCGATCCATTTGGTCGCAAGCCAGGTCGCTGCCAATACCAGGACTGTTATCATAACCAGTCCCAGCATATCGAGCCATGTTCCTCCCGCCGCGTTCAGCCTGATCATTTGATATTACGCAGCCTGCTTGAAGGCGATACGATCTCAGTGATTCTGACGCCATAGCTGTCATCGATTACTATGACTTCACCTCTGGCTATCATTTTACCGTTGACAACGATGTCTACCGGCTCGCCGGCGACTTTGTCCAGTGTGATGATTGAACCAACTGTGATGTCGAGAATATCTTTTATCGATTTTTTGCTCTGTCCGAGTTCTACCGTAATCTGCAGAGGCACATCCATAATCATGTCCATGCCGTCTTCAGAAGGTATGCCCATGTTGTCGTACATCGGGTCGAAATTGTCGAGACGGACCGGATGCGCGTCAATTTGTACTTCTTCGCTTCTTACCTGTGCTCTTGCCTGCTGCATCTGCGGTTGCATCTGGGGCGGCATCTGCGGCCAGCCGTTTTGCTGCCCAGCACCGTACGGCGGATAACCATAAGGCGGATATGGCGGATACTGTGGATATGGTTGACCATTAGCACCATGTTCGCCGCCCGGTTGTCCTGAATACGGAGGATATTGCGGATATCCTGGATATTGAGGATAGCCAGCGGGTTGACCCTGCTGTGGAGGCTGTTGTCCCGGTGCCTGTTGTGGCATGCCGCCCATAGGAGGCTGCGGCATTTCCGGCTGCGCAGCACTATACTGCTCAGGCTGTGCCTGCTGTGGTGCCGGAGCGGGCTGCTCATGCTGAGGTTGAGGTACAGGTTCAGATTCGGGTAAGGGTAAGGGTGTGGGTTCAGAAACCGGAGCTGATACTGCGGGAGCATTTGCCTTTTCAGAGAAGGTACCCATGACTGTGCCGACTAGCTCCTGTGCGAAGGTAAAAGGCATCAGCTGCATAATACCGCTGTCGATGATTCCTTCAATCTCCATTTTGAAGCCGATCTTGACTAGAGAGTCGGACTGGCTATCGATCAGGTCCCTGATCTCCTTGCCATTAAGCTCTACCACCATCGTTTGAGGAGGTGATATGTTGACAATGCGGTTAAGCATATCTGCCATCGAAGTAGACATGCCGCCCATCATCTGGTTCATAGCCTCGCTGATGGCGCTTAAGTGCAGCTCGCTGAGGTCTTCATCCGAAATAACGCCCTCGCCGCCCATCATGATATCAGTAATCTTCTTGACATCATCTATACGCAGGATCAACAGATTATTGCCGATTACACCTTCTGTATATTCGACATTTACTACTACGAAGGGTATATCATACTCCTCCGCCAGAAAATCCGGTGTAGTACATTCGACTAGAGGTGTCGTGATCGAGACCTTGCGTCCTAGTATCGTATAGAGAGCGGTTGCCGCCGCGCCCATGCAGATATTACCGATTTCTCCTAGTGCATCGGCCTCCATCGCTTCAAGACATTCCGGAACTTGTTCCGGTATATTATGGAGCAGCGGTGCTGCCAGGTCCGGATTATGCTTGACATCTACCTGACCTAAATCCGGCACAGACTCCTCAACAGGATCTGAAACAGACTCTGGAACCGACTCCTGAACCGACTCTTCAACGGCCGGCAGTTCATCCGTACCGCCGCTGGTATCTGTTGTTGCGCCACCGAGCATGGCGTTAATTTCTTCCTGGGTCATCAGTTCACTCATCGTCTGATTCCTCCTCTTGTATGATCTCTCCTACCCTGACAGCGTATCTGTTGTTCCTGGTACCCAGGACGCCGTACAAACGGGGGATATGGCCGATTTCTATCTTAACGGGGTCTCCCACTTTATGTTCTAATTGAATAACATCACCGATCTGAAGATTTATCATATCGCCAATGGTGATCGATGTCTCTGAAAGGACCGCCTTGAGCGGTATAAGAGTCGTCTTAAGCTTATGCATGATAGTATCCTGATAGGATTCATGCTTGACAGCGTCAGGTGTCATACTCGTGAATACTCTGATATTCAGATCCTTGGCGACCGGCTCGATAGCCATCTGTGGAATACAGATATTGATCAGATCTTCTTCGTCACCAAGCATAACGCTCATTGTGATAATTGCGATCGTATCATTCGGTGAAACGATCTGGGCAAACTGCATGCTGGTTTCAAGTGTTTCCAATGAGGCTTTGATCTTGACTACCTTATTCCAGGCATCTCCGATCAAAGGCATAAACTGGCGGATTACTTTTTCCATTATTACGAGGTCGATCTCAGTAAACTGGCGGCGATTCTCTGTAGGTGTCTCATGACCGCCCAGCAAGCTCTCAAGAATAGCATAAGCGACGCCCGGAGACATCTCCAGCAGTACAGAACCATTCAGCGGCGACATTTTGTATATTGCCAGCAAACTGGAGGCGCTTACTGAATTAGCAAATTCAGCATAAGTCTGCTCCTCGACAGATAATACCTTGATATCGCAATATGTACCGATTGAACCGGTCAGATGCGTGGCCATAAGTCTGGCCAGATTATCATGGATCGTACGCAGCGTACGGATCTGTTCACGCGGAATCTTATTGGCAGTACGAAAATCATACTGCCGCACAGAAGCCAACTGTTCAGGTTCCTCTATCCCCGTATCGGGCGATCCGGAATTCAAAGCAGCCAGCAGCTGATCTATTTCGCTTTGTGATAATACTTCAGACAATTATTCTCACTTCCTCGCTGTTTAATAGTTCTGCCGGCCTCTTACTGGATGACAAACTCATTGAAATAGATACCCAGAAATTGTTCCATTTCGAAATCATCCGCAAATTCCTTATTGAGCGCGCTTAGCATCTCTTTTCGCAAAGACTGTTCGATCTTCGCTCCCTTAAGCTCCTCCTCATTTTTTGTCCGGAGGATGAAGATGATCGTGCTTCTTATGCGATGGTTATTCTCTGTCAGCTTCTCCAGATTGTCTGAATCATGCATATGAAGAATTATATCAGTTTTCAGAAGGCTGCCGCTGCCCTGAATATCTGTAACGAAATATTCACCCGGGTCATAATTAAATGACTTGTCGACGACCTTATCCTTGGTCAATAAATAGTACGCTACGCCAGCAGCGATCAGAGCCACAACAAGAACTATAATGATGATTTTCTTGAACACGGCAATTTCTCCTGTCTACCTGTTATTTTTCTGAACCTGGCAAAAGCCTGGATTCGGTCAAATACTTCTAACTGACTTAAGTATGGTTATTGTGGTTTGCTGCTAAGTAATACATCGACCCTATCATTTTGCTCAGGCGGTATGCTCGGGTTGTACTGATTGCTTGGATAACCCCTTGTATGAATAATGCCTGTGTTTACTCCACTTCCATACGCTATTATCTTATCCAGAACTATACCGGCACGAGCTGATGCTAGTTCAATATCACTATTTATATTACTTGCCGGATCGATCTCACCGCCGGCAGTATGTCCCTCAGTATGCATCGCTGTAACTATCGGTGCATAGGGGGCAATAGTAGTAGCAACATTTTGCAGCAAAGCTTCCGCACCCGGTATAAGTGTCTTGGTTCCTGGTTCGAAGATAAACGACGCTATCAGTCTTATTCTGACACTTGATTCGCCTCTTTCTATCGAGACCGCGGCTCCAAGTCCTGAATTGGCTACAACCTGTTCAATTTGTGATGACAGCGCCGTCATCTGTGTAATATATTCCGGTATCGGCGTCGGCGCAGGTGTTGGTTTAGCGGTCGTTGGTACCGGTGTCGGTATAGGTGTCGGTACTGGTGTCGGCTCCGGTGTCGGCGCTGCTGTTGGACTAGGTTCTGGCGTCGGGCTCGGGTTCGGCTCAGTGGTTTCTTTTGCCGGTCTGGTCGTTGT
>JAAYFZ010000178.1 GCA_012727965.1 Clostridiaceae bacterium | reverse complement strand
GGCATGCGCTGTACCTGGGTATCAATTTCTTTGATACCGCAAACTCCTACTCAAATGGAACGAGCGAAGAATACCTGGGACGAGCAATTCACAACAATATAACCAGAGACAAGGTGGTTATAGCGACGAAGGTTTATTTCAACGAGGGTAATCTGTCGCGGGTAGCGATCGAGCGCGAAATTGACGCTTCACTTAAGAGGCTTGGCACTGATTATGTCGATCTTTATATCATCCATCGCTTCGATTACAATACCCCGATCGAAGAAACGATGGAAGCACTCAATAATCTTGTCAAACTGGGAAAAGTCAGGACCATCGGAGCATCTGCCATGTATGGCTATCAATTCCATAACATGCAGATCATAGCTGAGAAAAACGGCTGGACGCCTTTTGCCTCGATGCAGAACCACTATAACCTGCTCTATCGCGAGGACGAGCGGGAGCTAATTCCAATCTGCAAGCAACAAAATGTCGCACTCACACCATATAGCCCGCTGGCAGCAGGCCGTTTATCCAGACTTAACTGGCATGCAGATACCAAGCGCAGCCAGACAGATAAGATCGCGGTCTCAAAATATGATGCCAATGAAGCAAGTGATTATGCTATCGTCGAAAGAGTAAATAAGCTGGCCGAGAAATACGAATGCAGCATGACGCAGATATCACTTGCCTGGCAATATGCCAAGGGTATAACCGCCCCGATTATTGGAGCGACAAAAGCCAAATATTTTGACGACGCAATTGGAGCACTTGAGATCAAGCTGACCGAAGAGGAAGTCGCGTTCCTGGATGATCTATATGTGCCTCATAGAATCGTTGGCGCGATCTAAGCATTACTATATAGGGACTTCAGTTTGCAAATGGTCTTGTCTCAGCCTCCGGACAGAACCTTTAAATGACCAGGCATAACCTTTATCTCCAGAGGTAGCTTAGGCCCCTGTTCACCATCAATATCACTTCCAATCTTGGATTCTGCTCCTTCTTTGACTATGACAGTTTTTGCGGTAAAATATTCAACATTATCGGATTCCGATAACTGACCTGCAATGATTGTCGGGGTTAGCTTAACAGCCTCAGCTAAATCAAGCTTCTTGATTGCCATGCCATGCAGCAAACCATCATCAATTTTGGCGTCAGGAAACACAATGTTGAAACCGCCCAACGATGATGTCAGTGCAATTGCCAGCTGCGAGACTTCGCCAGTCCAGTTCTTACCGTCTATTTCCAGATCTACTTCGAATGTGCTTCCATCTGCCAGTTCTTTTACCGATGCGATGAGATAGGCGAATGGACCAAATCTAGATTTCTCCTCGCTCTCAACACTATGAAACGCTTCAGCAATATTTCCTACTGCTACGATATTACTGAAATAGTGATCATTAACCTTGCCGATATCAACTCGTCTGGCTTCGGCACTACCTAAGAAATCTATAGCTTCTTCCGGTACCAGCGGTATCCCCATAGCTCTTGCGAAGTCATTAACTGTACCCATAGGAATTATGCCCAGCGTCGGTGGATTATCTTGAGTCGCCAAGCCATTAATTGTTTCGTTTACTGTGCCATCGCCGCCTAATGAGACAACAAGGTCGAAGCCTCTTCTGCCAGCGTCTTGGGCAAATCTGGTTGCGTCTCCCTTGCCCTCTGTGTGCTGAATCTCAATCTCATCATAGTTGGCCTGTAATACTTCTTTGATCCTATCCTCATATTCAGCCGCTTTTTCTTTTCCCGATGAGGGATTGATAATTACCATAGCAGATTTTCCCATTATCTCAACCTCCAGTTTTCCATTCACTGTCGAGCAATGCGTATAAATAAGAATCAAGCCATATTGGATTTCCCTGTGGATCTTTCTTAAATGCTACGTTTTTCAGAAGAAACCCCTCTCGCCTCATCCCCAATCGCTCCAGCAGTTTCCAGGATCGTTCATTTTCGCTGCTGCAAGAAGCAATAATTCTCCTGGCGCTTAGCTGGCCAAACGCGAAATCGACCAGTGCCTTTGCGCTCTCTGAGGCATAACCATGTCCTTGAAATCTACAATTAAATACAAACCCGAGCTCCCAGGTATTGAACTCGGAAGGATGCAGATAGAGGTTTCCGATCAATCTGCCATTATCCCTCAGACATACCGCATAGAAGGCAGGGTGTTCTGCTCTCTTAGACGCTTCTATCCTGCATTGCTCGATAGTCTGAGGCCCATAAGGCTCAAACTTAACCACTTGAGGGTCAGACAGATAT
>JAAYFZ010000177.1 GCA_012727965.1 Clostridiaceae bacterium | reverse complement strand
GAATAGATGATGTGATGAGGAGGCCATGAATGGATAAAATGGATATTATGCAGATGCTGACAGATGTTGTTAGAATAAAAGCATCTGATCTTCATATTACTGTTGCGATACCGCCGATGATCAGAGTCAATCAAACTCTGAGGCCTTATAATGATGTACCGCTCACTCCTGAGGATACTGAGGCTTTTACTAGAAGCGTATTAACACCTGAACAGATGCTGGTGCTTGATAAGCGCGGTGAACTTGATTTCTCGTACATTGTACCTCAGCTAAGCCGTTTCAGGGTTAATGCATATAAGCAGCGCAGCAGCTATGGTATTGCTTTTCGCGTTATAAATATAGTTGTACCGACACTTGATGAGCTTGGGTTCGCGCCGACGCTCAAGGGACTGGCACTTAAAACAAGAGGTCTGATACTAGTCACTGGACCGACTGGTAGTGGTAAATCAACTACTCTTGCCGCTATGGTCGATCACATTAATCGTAATCGCAACTGCCATGTGTTGACACTTGAAGAACCAATCGAATATTTACACAAGCATGGTAATAGTATGGTCAATCAGCGTGAAGTCGGTACAGATACTAAGTCGTTTAGCTCGGGACTTAGAGCAGCGTTGCGTGAGGATCCGGATGTAATCATGGTTGGTGAGATGCGTGATCTTGAGACCATTTCGACAGCCATAACTGCAGCAGAAACAGGTCATCTTGTTATGTCGACACTACATACTACCGGCGCCGAACAGACGATTGATCGTATTATTGATGTTTTCCCACCGCATCAACAACAGCAGGTTCGTATTCAGTTATCGGTTGTATTGCAGGCTGTCATATCACAGATTTTGATGCCCTCTGTTGATAATGACAGAATGTTAGCTGCACAGGAAATACTTGTAGCTAATAACGCCGTGCGCAACATAATTCGAGATGGTAAAACAAATCAGCTGCAAACTGTAATTCAGACTAATACCAAAACAGGAATGGTTCCTCTTGATCTCTCACTTAGCAATCTTGTTAAGAGAAAACAGATTACCCATGAGATGGCTTATGCTTATGCACTTGATCGGGAAATGCTGCAGAGATATCTTGCAGACTGAAGGGGGTAGAATGAAGTGGCTTCATATGATTACAAGGCAATCAGAGCTGGTGGCGATATTATTGAGGGCAGTATAACAGCCAAAGATAGAGCTGAAGTTATGGAGATGCTGCGTGACAAAGAATATCGGCCGATTAAAATTGAAGAAACCAAAGAAGCGCAAAATGCAGATGTATTTCAGTCTATTGCCAGGGTCAAAATTAAGCATATTTCGATATTCTGCAGACAGTTCTACACGATGCTTCATTCAGGTATCAGTATCATTCAGTGTCTGGATATTCTGAGACAGCAATTCGATAATGTTAAGCTTAGAGGCATCATAGGTGAAATATATGATCAGGTACAGAAGGGCTCGGCTCTTTCTGAATCAATGCGAATGCACAAGGATGTGTTTCCTGAGCTTCTGATGAAT
>JAAYFZ010000176.1 GCA_012727965.1 Clostridiaceae bacterium | reverse complement strand
CGATCTCACCATCGAAGCCCTTCAGATCCTGGAAGGTAAGCCCCTGACGCTCAAGCATCTGTCTTACCATTTCTCTTAGCTGGCTGTAGGTCTGTTCACTCTGTTCCTTCAGTCGCTGAATCGTCGAGGTATCTGGTTTAACAGTTCTGTTGCCCACATCCTTACCGGGCAGACCTGGTTTGCCATAGCCGAAGCCATTACCTGCATCCTCAGCCTTCTGCTGTGATGGGATGTACTTATCCTGTGTATCTATACCAACCGGCGCTTCTGTCTTGCCGGCGGCGTTTGTCTGCTTATTAGATCTGTCAGCATTCGCTGGTCCGCCTTTTGCCGGGGTTGTATAGCCCGGCATTGTGTTATCGATTCTCATTTAATCGCCTCCTGCTTCTTATAATATGCATCCTGCAATATCTATTCCTATGCTTCTATTATCGACTAAAATCTGAATAACTTAAGAAACACTTGAGACAGCTGAGATAATGAGTGAAATTTCCATCAAACGTGGACTCCACGGTTAATAGATTCCATCTTCAAGAGTACAGTCGTATAATCATGTACAGGAGGGAAGAAAAATGGATTGCATAAAAATTGGACAGATAATATTAGAGCTGCGCAGAGAGAAGGGCTATACTCAGCAGCAGCTGGCAGATAAGATGAATATCAGCAATAAGACGATTTCGAAATGGGAATGTGGAGCAGGCTGCCCAGATGTCTCGCTCTGGCCAGAACTATCGTCGATTCTTGGTGTCGAGATACAGCGACTTCTCGATGGCAGGCTCGAGCACAACAAACCCGATGTCGGCCGCATGGATAGAACTAATTTCTATGTCTGCCCTCATTGCAGCAATATTCTCACCAGCACAGGGCATGCGAATATCTCCTGCTGCGGCAGGCGACTGAAACCACTTGAGGCGATACAGGCATCCGAAGAACTTAAGCTTAAGATAGAGGAAATAGATATTGAAAGCTTCGTATCGAGCGACCATACAATGGCAAAAGACGACTATATAGCTTTTATCGCTTATGTGAGATTTGACCGTGTCATGATAGTAAGGCTATATCCTGAACAAGATGCACAGGCCAGTCTGCCGATTCTGCGAAAAGGCGATACGCTCTATTTCTACTGTACGAAGGAAGGGCTATTCAAACAAAAGGTCTGATAATCGTTAGTATTTTGTAAATTTGCCAAACTCTCACACATAATAATGAAAACTATGTTATATTATAATCACAACGTTGAATTGATGAACACACTTCTCATGGAGGTAATGTGGTTATGATAGATAAGAAAAAGTTTGCTATTTGGGGCGATTCCGTTCTCAAGGGAATAATTTTGAATAAACAGGGCAGGTATGAAGTTTTTGCTGAAAACTGTGCACGTGAAATTGAACGCAAGCATGGTCTGAAGATTGAGAATAGAGCCAGATTCGGCTGTACTATTACAAAAGGTATGAAGCAGCTCGAGCGTGCGCTTGCCGGCGGACTCGATTGCGACTATGTCCTGTTGGAATATGGCGGCAATGACTGTGATTTCGACTGGAAAGCCGTATCCGATAATCCTGAGCAGGAACATCAGCCTAGAACCAGGCTCGAAGATTTCATCAGAGTATACGAAGAGATGATCCTGCTGCTCAAAAAGCATGCGATTACGCCAATCATCGTATCACTGCCACCGATCAATGGGCGCCGCTATCTCGACTATCTGGCAGCCAATGGCCTGAGCCGTGAAAATCTTCTGCGCTTCTTAGGTGAGGACAGTATGATCTACCGTTTCCAGGAATCATATTCATTAGCCGTCACCAGTTTAGCCCACCGTTTAGGTTGCATCTATGCTCCGGTTCGCGAAGCCTTCTTGAAACAGAAGAATCAACCGGATTATGTTTGCGAGGATGGGATCCATCCGAACGAGAATGGTCACAAGTTGATGTTTTCAGTATTTGAGAGTATGGCGCTGGTAGGTGCAATTGTCTGAATTGACAACTTCGTAATTATGTGTCAATCATAGGTGGAGGACCAGACAGTGATGATTTCGGATGAATAATAGTAAAGACAGATAAGCGCAGATATATTTGCTGTTTTGTCTTATGCTCCGTTTCACTGTTTGGTGGAAACGGAGTTTTTTATGTCGATTATCCAAGTCAGAAATATTCAGAAATCATTCGGAGAGCGCACCCTGCTAAGAGACGTGTCTTTTGCCATTGGTGAAAATGAAATTATCGGTCTGGTTGGTATCAATGGCAGCGGTAAAACCACGCTGATGCGTATGCTGGCAGGTCTTGATAGCTATGACTCAGGTCAGCTTCAGATGAAGAAAAATCTATCTGTCGGTTTGCTCCGCCAATTACCGGACCCTGAGGCTGATGTCAGCAATATGCTCGAATCAGGATATGACGCCGAGCTTGCCGCCAGTCTGAACCATATCGGCCTCGACGCCGATCCTTTTGCCGACCCTCAGAGTCTCTCGGGGGGCGAACGGACTCGTCTCTCTCTGGGCAGATTCCTATCATCCAGATATGATCTGATGCTGCTCGATGAGCCGACCAATAACATGGACATAGATGGCATCAGAGCAACGATTAAGATGCTGAAACAGCATGCAGCCAGTATGCTGATCGTTTCGCATGACCGCTATTTTCTAGACCAGATGGTCAGCCGGATATTCGAGCTTGATCAAGGTATGATTTACGAATACGAAGGCAACTATAGCGACTATCGCCGGCAAAAGGCGAGACAAGCGGAGGAGCAGCTGCATCGTTATGAAGCTGAGCGCAAGGAACAGAAGAAGATCGAACAGGCCATCGTTCAAACCAGGCAATGGGCAGAAAAAGCCCATCGTGACTCAACAAAACAGGATGACAGCGGCCTTAAAATGGGAGTCAAAGAAAACAAACGGGTAAAAGCGCGCAAGTTTGACAAGAAGGTCAAAAATGACACTAAGAGACTAGAGCGACGGATCAAACAACAGGAGTCTAAGCCCAGAACCGAAAGAGAAGTTAAATTCGAAATCAACCAGGATAGTCAAAGAGGTAGACGCATGCTCGAGGCGACCGATCTGGCTAAGAGTTATGGATCACGCAAATTATTTGAGCACAGCTATTTCTATATCAAACGCGGTGAAAAGGTTGCCGTCTATGGACCGAATGGCTGCGGTAAAACTACGCTGGTGAGAATTATGCGGCAAATAGAACAGCCGGATCAAGGAGAACTGTGGATAAGCAGCAGCTGTAATCCATACTATCTTGACCAGCAGGTCAATCATCTGCCCGCAGACGCAACACTAGGCGAATACTTATCTGAGCGGGTCGGCCATCTCGATGGTCAGAAAAGAGCTGTAATTGATCAGATTGGTTTCTCTCAGCGCCAGCTCGATCAGAAGCTCAGCTCAATGAGCCTGGGCGAGAGGAT
>JAAYFZ010000175.1 GCA_012727965.1 Clostridiaceae bacterium | reverse complement strand
TGGTGGCGATCGATCAAACCTCTTATTGACGAGATGAAAGTTGATCACAAGGTCATACCGGTTATATCCCAGCTGAATGAGCATCATTACGAAAAATGGCTGCAGGAAGGATATGGAATCGACCAGTTCGTGGCCTTGCCTTTTGCCAGAGAACTAAATCTTAATAGAAGTACTGGGCGTATCGATCAGAACCTGACGACAAGAGTAGGCAGATCCTGGCAGAAGACCGTAGATGCTTTGATCAGCGACCTCACCAGAAATCGGGGTGATGGCCGTGGCTAAGACACTAAGAGCAATTGCCTACAACGCGACGCCGGACAAACCGGCAAAAGCAGATGGCTATGAGGCGATTCTGGAAACGGTCAGAAAACAGATCAGCCTGGAGAACGCTGAAAGCTTGTCAGCTGTGATCGCAGATGAAAAAGCTGCCCAGACTGTACGCCGCCTGATTGAAAACTATATCAGTGAGCAGCAGCTTCATTTGCCTGGCTATGATATGAATCAGCTGGCTGACAGGCTCTATGGCGACATGGCTGGCTTCGGCTTTCTCGATAAATATATCTACGATACGGAAATTGAGGAAATCAACGGCAACAGCTGGAATGACATTGAGCTGATTACAGCTGAAGGCGTCCATAAGATCAGTGAGCATTTCGCGACACCGCAGCGCGCGGTCGATATGATCCGCAAGATGGCCAGACTTGGCGGCTTGATCCTGGACAATACAAGTCCGGCAGTTGACAGCTATCTCACCCGTGGCATTCGTATATCAGCTATGATCCCGCCGCTGGTTGACATGGATGTCGGTGCGGTTTTCTCTCTTCGAAGGCAGCGGCTCTCACGAGTCAGTGCCCAGCAGCTGGTTGACTGGGGCACAGCGACACACGATATGCTCGATTTCCTCGCCCTATGTGCCAATCATGGCATTTCCATCGGCTTCGCGGGCAAGACCGGTTCGGGTAAAACAACCGATATTTCCTATGTCCTGGGTTCAATTGATCATAATCAACGCATTTTCACGATCGAAGAAACACGTGAGCTTGACCTGGTCGAACATGATCATAATGGCAAAGTCAAAAACCGGGTAATCCATACTAGAACACGAAACAGTGGTATTGAGGAAGCAGATATCGACGCCAATGATCTTCTGAGGAAAGCGCTCCGCTTTCACCCGGATATTATTGTACCGGCTGAGATGCGCGGCGCTGAAGCGATGATCGCTCAAGAAGCTGCCAGAACTGGTCACACGGTTATCACTTCGCTTCATGCCAATTCCGCAAGGATGGCTTATAAGCGCATTTTGTCCATGTGTCAGATGTCTGATACCAAGATCTCAACCCAGATCCTACTTAGCATGATCGTCGAGGCTTTTCCCATTATGGTGTTTAAAAAGCAGCTGCCTGACGGTACACGGCGCATCATGGAAATCATTGAAGCAACTGGTGTTGTAAATGGCGAGGTCCAGGCGACATCGCTCTTTCGCTATATGTTTAATCAAGAGAGTGGCGGCCAGCACATACGAGTTGGCGTGATATCAGACGTGTTGGCCAACAACCTGCTTGAAAATGGTGCCGATCCCCAACAGGTTAAGCGTTATCAGACATT
>JAAYFZ010000174.1 GCA_012727965.1 Clostridiaceae bacterium | reverse complement strand
ATTGCTGTAATAAGCATAGCCACAATAATCAAAAAAAACGATATATAGTAAATTATCATCGCTCTATTCTTCACAATAGCCTCTTTCTAGTAATTGGTTCACATATGAAGTTTTCTAATTATACCAGAATATGTAGGCTATCGTTAATGGATCAGTGGTAAAAATCAGATGACTGCTGCATCGCCACGAGTGCTGCTGATAAACATGCCTGCATCCTCGACAATGAAAACCATCTGCTCAAGATTACTGACAACATCATCAGCAGCACTGACCTTGCCATCATAGAGCAGATAATCCGCGCGATGATCAGGGGGTGACAAATTCGGCATGATCACATTTGCCCCGGCCAGCAGTCCGAGCTTGCGTCCTGCGGGGTCAAGGCTGCCCAGAGCAGTCGTAGCAGGCAGAAGTACTGCCGGAACCAATATCCTGGTCAAAGCCAGCATGATCAGCGTATTATCGAGACTTCCGGCAGGCTCAGCGGAAAAGGGGGTGCCGGAGGCTGGCATGAAGGGGCCGATCCCAACCATCTGCGGTTGGAATTCTGCCAGGAAGAGAAGATCCTCTGCCAAATGAACTTTTGTCTGACCGGGTGAGCCGATCATCATGCCGGCACCAGTCTGGAAGCCAATGCGTTTTAGTTCGCGCAAACAGTCCATACGTGTATCTGCTATTTGGTCAGATGGATGCAGGCTGCTGTAGTGCTGTTTATTAGCTGTTTCATGGCGCAGAAGATAACGATCCGCGCCTGCATCGTAGAGCCGCTGATAGCAAGCGCTGCTCATCTCCCCGAGAGACAGCGTAATTGCCATATCAGGCCATCGCTGTCTGATTTCTGATACGATTGCGACTAGATCATCTATCGTAAAACAAGGGTCTTCGCCGCCTTGTAATACTACTGTCCGATAGCCGACATCAAAACCGGTCTGACAGCATGACATGATTTGTTCGCGCGTAAGTCTGTACCTGTTTACACCGCTTTTGCTATTTCTGATGCCACAATAATAACAGTCGCGTACACAAAAATTACTGATCTCGATCAGTCCACGGAAGAAGACAGCCGGACCATATATCTGATCTCTGATGTCCCGGGCTAAGGTATATGCCTCATGGCGGGCTAGTTGATCCGTTTGCAGAAGATTAATTACTTGCTCAAGCAGCTTGAGTTTTCCTGATCTGCTTGTATGGGAATTAAGACCATTTACTTTAAAATCATCCCAGGGTTTCGGCATACTTCAAATCCCCTCTGTTAATTCATGTGGAAGCTGGCGCCGCAGTCGGAAAATTTCTGTACTGCGCTTGATAATGCCATTACCATAAGCCAGCAAAAGACCGTAATTTGTGATTGCTATTTCTCGATCGGCGGCATATCTGACTCTGGATAGCATCGAACGATGTGTCAGCATACAGCCACCGCAATGCACAACTAAACTGAAGCGTCCAAGATCATCCGGATATGAGTGACCGGCAGAAAATTCGAAGTTAAGCTCAGCACCAGTCAATTTACGCAGCATAGTCGGCAGTTTGATCTTGCCGATGTCCTCGTGGCTGCTGTTATGGGAGCAGGCCTCGCTGATCAAGATAGTATCACCATCTCGCAGCTCTCTGATACGTCTAAGTCCTGCCAGCATCAGAGGGAAGTCGCCCTTGACTGCAGCCAGCAGCATGGAAAAGGAAGTCAGGGGGATTTGCTCAGGTACCAGCGAGGCAGCCAGTGCAAAAGCCTGCGAATCAGTAACCGCCAGCTTGATACTGCTGCCATATTCGCTGATTGTATCGGCCAATTCATCATCACGACAGACAATGCATTTCACACCATGGTCCAGACAGTCACGAATAAGCTGAACCTGAGGCAGGATCAGCCTGCCTTTTGGTGCTTCAGAATCAATAGGAACTATCATCAGCACTGTGTCACCAGCATCGACCAGGCCCTCGATAACAGATTCACTGACCTGATCCTTACGGCCGTGACACTTGTCAGAAGAGGCTTGTGCCAGCATTTCATCGGATTCCTGAAGCAGATTTGATAATACAGGGAATAGCAGACTCGCATTTTCAGGTTTTTGCAGATCAAGAATCAGCTTAGCCTGCTCACCATGAGGCCAGTTTTGTTTGAGATATGAAATCTGCCCGGCAGCAAGACTGTCAGCCTTACTCAGGATCAGCTGATGTGGGATCATCTGCTTGCCAAAATCCTCGCAAAGCAGTTTATAGTCCTCGGCCAGAGCAGGGTCGGCAAGCCAATTGGCGGCATCAGCTACATAGATCGCGGCATCAGCTCTTGAGAGCATCTGTCTGCTGCGATGGACTCTCTTACTGCCGAGCTCGCTTCTGTCATTTAGTCCGGCTGTATCGATCAAAGCGATCGGACCGTAGCCTAGCAGTTCCATGCTCTTGATAACGGGATCAGTAGTGGTGCCGTGCTGACTTGAGACGATCGACATCTCCTGACCAAGCAAAAGGTTAAACAACGTTGATTTACCGGCATTGGTTGCACCGAAAATCGCGATATGCCGTCTGCTGGCCATGGGCGTTGTCATCAGACTGTTATCATGTGAACGACCGCTATTATCAGGTTTCATAAGAATATATCCCTCTTGCCTTGTTTTATATCGTCTTGTGTTTTTCGCGCGATACTACGGATATCATCGCGTTCAATAGAATCGATTTCACGATTGATCAGCTCGAAGCCTTTTGCCTGTAGTTCTTCGTCGCCATAGTCGAGCAGATACTCTGCTAATGT
>JAAYFZ010000173.1 GCA_012727965.1 Clostridiaceae bacterium | reverse complement strand
CAACTTAAGGATTCCTATCCCTCAATCAAACACCATAAGCGCGGTATCGTAACAGAATGTCAGCCGACATATTCGGGACCGTTATAGACCGCAGTCTGAACATTTGAGTATTGGACAGTGAAGCCATCTTCCGTATTAGTCGGATCGTCATATACATAAGCGATACGGATGAAATATTGTTTGCCAGGTACCATGTATCTATAAGAACTATTTATGTTGATGTCCTCCATGTTAGCGGTATATTTTTTGGTATTGTTTATCAAGTAGCTTGTGACGGCCGGATCTTTGTAATAAGTGAGGTAGCCATTGTATGGAAAAGTAGGTTCCGGGCTGATCTCGCTCATAATGATCTTGCAATAGCGGAAGCTGGTACCGGTCGGTGCAGGTGTCCATGAAAGCGCTATGCCATTAGCGTCGTTTGAGGTTATAACAAGATCTCTGGCATATGATGCGGGATCAGGCACTGGACCGGCTGGAACCTTCGGCGGTTTAGCAGTTGTCTCAGTTGGCTTGGCGGTCGTTTCAGGTGGTGGAGTCTCGCTTGGCTTGATAGATGTCTCTTCCGGCGGTAGCGCGGTCGTCGCGGTCGGTGACATCGTAGTCGTAGTTTGTGGCTCGGTGCTGGAAGGCGTTATCTCATCTTCAGTCTCGTATGGCATCTCAGCGCCAGTTGTTTCAGTTGCCTCGACCATGCCGTTATTTCCCTGATTAAGAAGCTTAGTTTCGCCATTTGCCAGCAATGATCTTAAGACGCTGTCCAATGAGGCTTCTCTGATCGTTGACGCTGTCCAATCCAGATCCTGCTGTAATGATTCGCTGAGTAACAGCTGTCTGCCGATTGATAAATTATTCTCGGTAGCCTGCTCACGGATCTCGAAGTCGCTAGAATAGAGCACCCAGACATTCAGGCCAGTCAGCTCACCGCTGCTCTGATAGCCGTTCATCTCCATCAGTGAGGCCTTGAACTTATCATCTGTTTGACCAAGCAGGACTGAAATCATTACCTGATCAAGCTTTTCGGGCATTACATCTCTGACTGTTCGTACCCAGGCTTCGATTGCTTGATTGTATAGCAGTCCATCCAGTGATACATGCTCAAGCAGCGTTTTTGCTTCTGGATTCAGCGGACGTGTATCAACCACCCTGTGCTCGGCGTCGAGTGCCAGCTCTACACTCGGATTGATATCGACCGACATATAGGTCACTGCTGGATTGCCTTGCCACGGCGAAGTAGCAAGAAGAACGGCAGCGATGATAACAACCACAGCAGCTGCAGCAGCCAGGGCGTAGCCTTTTGCCGATATCCTGGAAAAAGACTGGCTCAATCTATCGCCGGCGGTCCGGTCTCTATTGCTGACAGTAATCTGCTGGCCAACAAAGTGTGAGTTGTTCTTGCGAACTTTTATCAGTTGACAGTCGCTCGTAAATACATAAGTAAAACGACCCTCTATATCCATTACAATTCCTGTATTCATTTCAATCCTCCCTCGAGAACATCATAAGGTTGTATTTGATGACCTCCAGACCGCTGGTCAGAAGCAAAGCAAGAAGTATAATACTGCCTCTGTTTCTCTGGACAGTTTTTAGCGGAATACTTGTGATATGTGATAATTCTGACATCGGAAGCTGTTTCTTGATCTCGAAGCTCCGATAAAGAGTTTCGCTGCTTACTAGTGTCTGAGCAGTCCGGAGACAAGTCAGTCTGCTGTCGCGATGCCTGGGGAAATGTTTAGTAAGCTCAGAAAAACTGAGTCCGAAGCCAGTCAAACGATCACGCAGCAGCAGTAATTCTTCTTCAATTTCGATTTCCTGATCGAAGCGGCTCGATTTTTCATCCTCAATACTGCTGACAAATGATGATCCGTCGGCCCTCTCAATACTGGCAAAAGGCAAGGTGTTGCTAGTATGTCGTTTCTGTGAGCGCAGCCAGTCGATCAGTTTCCTGTTTATGACCAGTCCCGCGTATTTGAAGAAGGGAACACCTGCCTGGGGGTCGAAGCTATCAATTGCATCGCTAAAAGCACCAAGCGCTATGCTGTACTCGTCATGTTGCTCGACACCATTTTTCTGAAGCATTCTGCCGACTATACCTCTGACAAAAGGCTGGCTGTCTACTATCAGGTCGCTTCGCATAGCTTCATTGCCCTGCTGGATCATAGAGACCCGTTGTTCGACAGATGACTCCTGCTGATTACTAAACCATGTTGATACTCTGCTGCCGGTCACCGTACACCTCCTGCATGTTAGCCTGGAAAAGAACGCGCGTTTTTTCTGTTCTACTTAATAATACGTAAGTCATGGTCGATATGCGAGGGTCTGATGAAGAAAAAATGCAATTTGCGAATGATTGGATGCTGAAGATTTTTTTCAGTATACTTAAACTTGGTGTATGGAAGAATCTGCGTAAGCTATACAGTTTAGATATCTATCAGCAGGAGCGCAAAAATATATGAGCATTATTAAATTTTGGCCCTGATTTTATTCCACTTAGGCTCATATTTCGACCACTCACCTCATACGTCTTTTCATAACGTTTTAGAAACGTATAATGTGACTGTGAGGTTTTTAATATGCGTGCACGTATTGAACTAGCAGATGACAACAGTCCGGAGGAAGTCATAATTTCCTGTCGGCAGATTACGCCGGAGATCGAGGCGCTTTTGCATACGATCGAACGGTTTGATACTGGCAGGCAGCAGTTGACTTATTTCCGGGGTGACGAACAGTACTACTTGAGTCTGAGGGAGATTTTGTTTTTCGAAACTGAAGCAGATCATGTTTATGCGCATACAGTCGACCAGTCATATGAGGTCAGAATGAGACTGTATGAATTGGAAACAACACTGCCTGGCTATTTTGTAAGAGCCAGCAGGTCTTCCATAATCAGCATAATGCATGTGTTTTCTGTACAGAAAGGCCTGACCGGACTAAGTTTGCTCTCCTTCCGTGATTCGCACAAAGAAATTTATTGCTCGCGCATGTATGGCAAAGAGCTGATGCGCAAATTGAATGAGAGGTATATTTATGAAAACAGATAAGGTTTTATGGGGTTTGTTATT
>JAAYFZ010000172.1 GCA_012727965.1 Clostridiaceae bacterium | reverse complement strand
TATGGTTTGGCATTAAAATGATCAATTCTCATAAGTTTGGCTACGCGCTTCTATTTGCCCTTACTGCTGCGGTTGCGACAAATACGCGCATCTCTTCGGTGTTTCTCTTCGGGCTGATTGGGATTCTATATATCGTCAAATTGTCTGTTAATAAACAATGGTCAAAGCGCAATTTTCTGATTGGACTGACCGCGGTCGTGTCTTTTGCCGGGTTTTACTATCTATTATCTCCAGCCGCCTGGCGTGATCCGCTCGGGTTTATCGGCTATACGCTGGCACGTTCTGCAGATTTCAGTGCATGGCCGGGGATCGTTTATTTTTGGGGTACAATTCATCGCCCAGTTCCATCGTTCTATATTCCTGTTATGATTGGAGTGACCACACCGCTGTTGCTGCTTCTTCTTATCCTAACAGGTCATATTACTTCAATAATTGAACTGGCAAAAGACATCAAGGCGAAGAATTTTTCGATCAGTACATCGATATATGTTCTTTGCATGGTTTATATCTGGACTTTCCTTCTGTTTGCGATCATCAGGCGGCCGATTCTTTATAATAGCTGGCGGCATTTCTATTTCTTATATGCAGCGATGTTGATTCTAGCAGTGGGGTCCGTGCGATTTTTCATGCATCTTCTGAAGGGCAAGTGGAAGTGGCTGCCTTTGGGCGCGATTGGTATCCAGCTCGCGATTTGCTTGCTTACCATTGTGATCAGTCACCCATTTCAGCATGTCTATTACAATTCGCTTGCAGGTCCTGATCCGGCACAGTCATATGAGTTTGATTATTGGAATGTATCGCAGGCAAACCTGATCATGAAGTTTATGGATGAGAACCCTCAGATCGAGAGGTTTAAATTCTGCGCCAATGACTGGTATACGGATGACGGACTGCAGAAGGCTTACAGGATATTGCCGGAAGAATACAAAGAGCGCGTGAAGGTTTTCCCTTATACCGGAGGAGTAAATTTCGCGGCTGATTATGTTATGCAGAATGAGATGCCGGAAAAAATCATGAAAGATGAGAAAAAATACCAGCAAGGATATTGGGTGTATGGCGGAAATGATTTTGAGCCGTCTGAGAGGTCGCGGAAGGTTTCAGCGCTGACCTCGCAAACATCACCATTTAACAAGCCGGTTCATTTTATGGTGATATATGCTTTTAAGGAGAGTAAGTGAGTAATCTGGCAAAAGACTCGACTACCGATCATCTACTGTAAATAATCCATGCATATTTTCAATAACGAATCGACATTATATTCATTATTCCTGCTTGGAAATAAGAGGACAACATAGAGATTGCTCTCCTGATTTCCGCGTAATAGAGCATTGACACTCTCATAGCCTAATGAACTTCCTGTGTGATAGTAGTTATCATCTTGCAGCTGTACCCAGCCACAACCATAATAGTCTTCGGTATCAAACATCAGTTCTAGCATTTCAGAGTTCAAAAGTTTTTGACCCATCAATGCTCTGTTCCATTTCAGCATGTCAATAACACTGGAATTAATATCACCGGAACCTTTTGAACCTATGGTACTTGTTTGCTGCATTGTATAATCGATTCCATTATCGGGAATACTTGTCAAATCATCATCGCCTAAACAGGTCGTGTTCTCCATGTCGCAAACATTGAAGATGTTCTTCTGCATGTAATCATCGTATGAAGATCCGCTTACTTGCTCCAGGATGAGCGCAAGGAGGAAATAGTTGGTGTTGCTATATTGCATTTTACTTCCAGGAGTGAAGATTAGTTCGGCTTCATATAGGTACTCTAGAATAGTTTCCTCCGTAATTTTATCGGAGAAAATCATATCTAATTCTTCGTCGGTGGCATTTCCAAAAAACACAGAGCTCTCGTTCACATAGTCAGCAATCCCTGATCGCATATGAAGCAGATCATATATGGTGATATCTACTGCATATGGGTAGTCCGGGAAGAATGGCTGCAGTGTGTCGTCAAGGCTTAGTTCCCCTTTTTCCACTTGTTGCAATATACATGCAGCAGTAAACTGTTTGGTCAAAGAAGCTATTCTGTACGTGGTATAAGGTGTTACTGTGTCTCCGTTTATATCTTTTGAGTTCATTCCTGCGGCATATATGACCTGCTCATCATTTGCGATCATAAATGATCCCTTCACATTATGACTTGAGCAGTAATCAGTTATTTCTGCAATTAGGTCAGTATAGGCAGCATCTTCGCTTATCCAGGTCGATTCATTTGCTTTTGCCAGATCATCTAGGGGATCTTTTGATTTAGAACATCCGGAGAGTGAGAACAATAGAGCTGTCAAAGTTATGATTGCTGCAAATTGTGTCATTAACTTATTCATGATGTCTCCCCGCTGTAAAAGCGTTATAGGTTCATATATCGACGCACTAAGTATACTATAGTCAATTCACTTTCTGTTGTCGGAAAATTAAATTTCTTCTACATGGACTAGCCATTCCGATGGGTTTGTAATAATCGTCAACCAGAAATATCACATGCACAAAAAAATGACGGCCAAAAGGCCGCCATTATTCATGTTAGGAACCAGGTGATTACAGAGAATATGTTATACTTTGCAGAGATACTCAAACTCATCATTTATATGCTAGAATGCTGTGGATTTGAGCAGGCCTGTTGCTGATTCTAAGCGAATTTAATGGAGATGGCACATGACGAAAATTGCAATTTGTGATGACGAATTACAAGAGCTAGAGCGCGCTCAGGGCATGCTTGTTAAGTATAATCAAGAGCATCCACAGTACAATATCACGATTATCACTTTTGCGGCGCCTTTGGAGTTGTTGTCTTATGTTGAGGAGCATGGCGGCTTCGATCTTTTCCTTCTCGATGTCTATATGGCTGGACTGCTTGGCACAGATGCAGCACGACAGCTGCGTCAGCTTGGCGATAGTGGAGAGATTGTATTTATGACAAGCTCGAGAGATCATGCGCTTGATGCTTTTGAAGTCGATGCAGCCCAATATCTGATAAAACCTTATACGGAAAAAGCTTTTTTCTCGGCTCTGGATAAGGTTTTTAGTCGCATGATTATTGAGCGACGTCACTTGATAACATTCAAGACATCAGATGGTATTGCGAGAATCTTTGCAAGAGATGTTGTTTTCACTGAAACATGTAGAAATAATTATCAAATGATTCATACAAACAATAATAAAAAATATGAGGTGAGGATGACAGCGGGAGAGCTATTTGAATTACTAATGCCAGCAAAATCATTTGTCAGATGTGGTGCATCCATAAACTTAAACCTGAGGTACATTCGACAAATAAATAAGGAAATGATTATCTTCGATTCAGGTGAACATTTAGCTTATCCTTACCGGGCCTATCAAATGTTGAAAGAAGCATTTTTAAGTTTCCAAATGTCTCCGGAAGAATGAAAACTAGGCAATTACCCCAGAAAAGATAGCAATTACCCCAAACAAATTCAAATATGAAGCTATATGCTAGTCTAGAACAGAACAAGGAGGAAGATAGCTTGTTGTACTATGTTTTAGTATTCTTATCATTCTTGCAATCTGTTATAGGTTTTACATTGATGTCTTCTTCTTTGATGCGATTCAAAGAACCAGTAAGAAGACGGATCATAATTGGATTTACCGCTATGCTCACCGGAATCATCCTTCTTTCTTTTTCACTTTATTCTCAAGGGTCAGAGCAAGTTAGCAGGAGTGCGATACTTTTCATTCTAGCAATTGAAATTGTATGGTTTCTGATTTGTTCAAAAGATCGATTTTTTGTATCGCTCTTTAGCTTTTTGACCTTCGTCAATATCTATTTATCCATCAGCTATATCAGTGATAATTTGTCTTATGGTTTTAGCGGGAATGCTTTTGTTGGTGCTAGGATAATTATCAGATCTATTATCTATATCATCATCCTGCCGCTATTGTTTAAATATGTACGACCGCGATTTCGAATGTTGGTGGAGACTCTTAACAAGGAGTGGCGAGCTGCAGGATTGGCTCCGTTACTTTTTCTAGTTATGCAAATCATGATTCTTTATTATCCTTCGCCATATTGGTCCTGGAATAGCGGTCATTGGTTCAGATACATAATCGCTGTTGTGTACTTGCTTTTCTTGACGGTATATTATCTTCTGCACATACAAGCAAGCGCGCTCGTCGAGAAATATACATTTGAAAAACGGCAACTACTAATGACTCAGCAAGAGAAACTATGGGAATCAGAGCTGAGCAGGCAGAAGGAAGAAGCAACTCTTGCAAAACGGCAGAGACATGATATGCACCACCATAATGCTGTAATAATGGGATTGCTGCAAAACGATGAGAAAGACCATTTACTACGCTATATGGAAAGCTTCGATGCGACATTGGATACACACAGTACCAGCTTGTTTTGTAAAAATCCAATTGCAAACAGCATTCTAAATCTCTATGCCAATCGAGCTGAACAAGACAATATAAAAACAGAGTTTAATGTGAATATTCCTGAGAGCATAGGAATCGACAGCATCGATCTGACCTGTGTACTGGGAAACGCGTTGGAGAACGCGCTTGAAGGATGTCTACGAATGCCGGCAGATGAAGAAAAGGAAATCATTGTAACTGCTAAATATTTTGACCGACGATTGCGGTTGCAGGTTGAGAACACCTGTTTAAGTGATATTACATTTGAAGATGAGCTGCCAAAAACGCAAAAACAGGGTGGCGGAACAGGTACGAGAAGTATTGTCTATACGGCCGAACGATATGACGGTACGGCTGGCTTCTCACTGACAAATGGGAAGTTCATTACACAAGTCGTACTGAACGCTCGCTAAACCAATCGATATCGATATAAACCCACAGACATTATGAAACTCAAATTGGAGCGTGACTGACTAATAATGCTAAAATGAAATACGGAAACAGGTATTAGATAGTGAGGCAATATGGACTTAACGAAATATATAGATGAAAACATTAAGCTCATACCTTCATCTGAAATTGTTATACGAGATTATGTAGATAATGTAAAATCAATCAGTTCAGACTATAAACTGGCTATTCCAGGCAGCAAAACAGG
>JAAYFZ010000171.1 GCA_012727965.1 Clostridiaceae bacterium | reverse complement strand
TTGGCGCTGAGCCGAAACAGCTTGCTGAGCTGGTCCCGTCTCGTGATATGGTTTACTGTGTCCAGCAGGCAGACAGCCAGATCTACTGTTCCATAGAGCTCAAAATCGCAGATATCCTGTTGTAGAAACAACGCATTGCTGCCAATTTCCGCTGCCTGTTCTCTTGCTTGCATCAACATCATCAGAGACCGATCGATACCAATTACATCATATCCTCTGGCTTCCATAGCAAAAGCCGTCTTACCGGTACCGCATCCAAGATCAAGCATTAATGATCTGCCATCTGTGCCATCGCCTTGCCGATTTCTGTTGCCATGTCTCTGATCGAGTAATTTCAGAAAATCAGCCCAGGCTTCATGATCTATAGATGATTGCAGGCGATCATACCAAACTGCTATCTGATCGTACTGATCCATAGTCGTTCCTCAATCCTTCTGCAGCTGCTCGATTGCAGCTGACAGTTGAGTATCCTCTTCGAGAGTCAGCTGAGCGACGGATTTCACCCTTGCTTCATCAGGAAGCTCAATGTCAATATCAGGAGTGAGTCCTGTACCCTCAATGCTCTCACCATCCGGCAGATAATAGAGGAAGTTGGTAACAGTAAGCGCTGAGCCGTCACTAAGCGGAAAAGTAATAGTGCCAGAACCTTTGCCGAAGCTCTGTTTCCCAACCAGTACTGCCCTATCATGATCTTGCAAGCATCCTGAAAAAAGCTCCGAAGCGCTGGCAGAGAACTGATTGATCAGCACAGCGAATTCCATGTCTTCTGGTACACCCACCTTGGCATCAGACTCCCAGGAACGTTCAAATATCTGACCGCTAGAACGTCCTTCAAGTGTAGCAAGCGTCAGTTCCGGCAACAGGTAGTCGAGCATATCGACGACTTCATCCGCGAGACCGCCGCCATTATTTCTCAAATCAAATACGATTGAATCAGCACCCTGTTGTTTGAGTGAATCAACTGCGCTTATAAAATTTTGTGAAACACCGTGTGAAAACTCACTGATACTAATATAGCCGATCTGGTCATCTAGCATACGATAGCGAACGCTGGCATTTTCGATGGTTCTGCGAACAGGTGAAAACGTCAAATTGCTGCGTTCAGAAGGCCTATATATTTCAAGTTCGACTTCACTGTCTTCTGGTCCTCTGACCATCGCTGCCAATGTAGAAACATCAGGCAGACTTGTGACATCCTCGCCATCTACACTTACAAATACATCGCCGATCTGTAAGCCAGCCTCAATTGCAGGACCATTCTCAACAAGCTCTGTGATTTCTATGAGACCATCATTGCCCATAGCCACTATCGCTCCGATACCACTGTACTCTCCACTCATCGATTCCTCGATCAGAGCATTTTGCTCTGCTGTCAGATACATCGTATAAGGACTCTCCATTGAGTAGGCAAGTCCTGCTGACATGGCCTCAAGCATCTCAGCCTCTGTAAGCTCACGATAATATTCATTAGAAATATAGTGATACACGGTCTTCAGCTTATCTGCAGCTCTTCTAGTCTGTTCATCATTGCTCTGTAAATCAATGCTGAAACTGTCAGTTGAACCTACACCAGGACCTATGCTGAAAAAGACAGCTATCAGAATCGCAGCTGTTATCACAAAAGTGAACGTAGCACTGATTAGAGCTGTGAGGACATATTTCCATGTACTGGGGCTGCTTGGTCGACTCATTGCCTCATTGCTAGTCTCATGTCTATACGGTGATTGGTCTGTCATATATACTCCTTCAGGACATCTGCGACTTATTGCTTAACCAACATAGTTGCGAGGATTCGTTGTGCTTCCGTTTTGCATGACTTCAAAATGAAGATGAGAACCAGTTGATGTTCCTGTACTGCCGCAAGTTCCAACTAACTCACCGGCACCTACTGCCTGGCCTACGGAGACCTTCGTATTCTTCATATGTGCATAAAGTGTGGCAAAACCATCGCCATGATCGACGACAACATAATTTCCATAGCCATAGCCACCCCAGTTTTGGCCTTCTACAGGATTACGGACAATTAAAACTGTGCCTGCACGCGATGATACAATGGGTTGTCCGTAGCCGGCGCTGATGTCTATGCCGCTGTGAAATCTCATATAACCATATACTGGATGCATTCTATTACCATAATTAGAAGTGATATTTCTGCTTGATGGTACTGGCCAGACCCAGCCCTGGCTGTTAGGCGAGTTAGCTGGCGGGGTTTCTACCACAGGCGCTGTTTGTGCTGCGGCTTGTGCTGCTTCAGCAGCTCTGGTGGCTTCGGCTGCTCTCGTTGCCTCGGCAGCTTTGGTCGCGGCCGCAGCTTTTTCTGCCGCTAGTTTCTGTTGCAGAGCATAGATTTCCGAACCCAGCTGTTGGGATAGATTGTTGAGCTCTTCCTCAGCCGCCTGATACTCCGATATCTCATAATCCACTTGCTCAAGATTGGAGGCAGTGATCTCAGCATCCTGCTGGATCTGATCCATCTCTGCCTGGACCTGAGCCACTACCTGTTCCATATCTTTCATTTTTTGCTGAGCAAGCTCGCGCTTAAGTTCAGCATCATCTCTGGCGATCTCAAGATCATCAAGCATCTGTTCATCTGTATCAGCGATAATCGACATCAGCTGCAGCGTTGTGAAAAAACCATGAAGGCTATTGGATTCAATAAAAACTGAAAACATTGATTTGTTTTTATGCTCATACATTATTTGCAGACGCTGATTATATTGCTGCTTCTTGTCGGCCAGAACCTGTTCAGAATCTGCAAAAGCTGTGATCGCATCATCCATTTCCTTAAGAGCAGCAGTCAGCTGGGCTGATTTCTCTGCATAAAGAGTTTTTTGTTCTTCTGAACGTTGATTTAGCCATTCGAGATCACCTGACAGCTGCGTCTTGGACTGAGATAGTTGATCCTGCTTACCTTCCAGATCATGCATTTTCTTGGCGATTTCTTCCTGTTTATCGAGTGCACTCGCAAGTTCCTGGCTGGTACTTGCAGCGTTAACCGACAGAAGAGCCGAAAATGTCATCACAATAAAGGCTATAGCCATTACAAGCGCGATTACTTTTGCCAGTTTATTCCTTCTATTCATCGAACTCACCTCTAAACTTGTATATGCCTGCGCACAGAAAGAACGCTGCCAATGCTGCCGACGCCTACACCAATTAAAATTGTAATCAACAAGATCGCGGAAGATAATTGACCTGCCGGCAGCATACTGAGCACGCTGTCAGCTTCTATGCCGGGCATGAAATTATCATATAGTTGTATATAGGCTATCCAGATAATCAAAGATGCCAACAGTGCACCTAGCAGTCCAACCACAGCGCCCTCGAGAATATAGGGAACTCTGATATACCAGTTGGTCGCACCAACATATTTCATGATTCCTATTTCTTCTGAACGAGCCAATACCGCAATGCGGACCATGTTGGAGATAATGAAAAAAGCTATGACACCAAGCACGGCAAAAGCCAGAAGCGTGGCATAATTGACCCAGCGGATCGCTTTGTTAAGAAACTCCATAACTGCCTGCTCGAGAGCAACTTCTCTGACACCGGGAAGTGCTGTAATGCTTTTTCTAAATTCCTCACCGCCAGCCGGATCATCGAGTCTCACAGTATACGTATAAGGGATATATTCAGCAGAAAAATCCTCGAACAGATCTTCCTTTTCCATTGCTTCTTTGAATATTTCCAAATTTTCATCTGGACTGAACATCTGATACTCAATTACATTTTTATCTTGCTCGAGCGAGTAGTTTACACGATCGATATCTTCCTGAGCAACATCAATATTCATCGTTATTTCGATCGGGGGTTTCTGTCCGGCTAATTCGACCATATGACGGGCATTCATAGATATAACGATAAATGCGCCAAGCAGAAAGAGCATCAGTGTCATAGTAGTTACTGACGCAAGTGTTACAAGCGGGTGTCTCACAAGATTTCTCAGCACTTCACGGAATGAGTGCCTGTACATACTTAGTTTCATGAAATCGCCTCACCAGAAGTATTCTCTGACAGGCCTTCCAGATCTTCCTTTTCAGGTACGATTGGTTCTCCTGGATCTTCTTCATCATCTGTGCCGGGCAGGAAAATATCGTGACCCTGCTCTTTGTATTTGCGCAGAGCCCTGGCCAGACGTTCCTCACGGCTTGTCCTTCTTGCAGGTATTGCGGTTTCCAGCAAATCTTCTTCTGTTATTTCTTCTGCTGTTTCTTCTGCCGGAATATCTTCAGCTGGCAGCTGCATTTCGTCTACTAAACCGAAAACCGGCCCCTGCCCTGGTAAAAAATCTCCGTCGAAGACATCTTCCTCTTCGCGAACAGTATTTTCTAAAATATCCGGCTCATCAGAAACGAACTCCTCCTGATAAGTACTCTCAGACAAATCACGATCTCCATAAACCTTATTAATATCAGAATCAGTCTTTTCGAACTCAGTGCCTCTATCTTCAGTCCAGTCATCATACTCTTCTGGCTCAGCATCTTTATCAGCAGATGTATGATCTATCGAATAAGCAGATGTTTCTACCTGTCCAAATTCATTTTCCAGCTCTGCTGTTTCTATATATTCAGGGGAAACAATCGTACAGTTGGCATAAGCACCTTCACAGTCATCGCGTACAAGCAGACCGTCGCTGATCTCAACAACACGTTTTTTCATTCTGTCGACCAGTTCATGATCATGTGTACAGATAATTACTGTCGTACCACCTCTGTTGATTTCTTCAAGTAGTGCCATCACTGATTCACTATTGGTCGGATCAAGATTACCTGTCGGCTCATCTGCTAAAATCAGCATAGGATTGTTGACCATAGCTCTGGCAACTGCTACACGTTGCTGCTCACCGCCGGAAAGCTCTCCAGGTTTGGCGTTAGCCTTGTCCTTCAGTCCGACGATGCTTAGCACAATAGGAACACGCCGCTGTATTGAACGGCGTGATGCACCAATAATCTCCATGGCATAAGCCACGTTCTCATATACTGTTTTTGTATCAATCAGGCGGAAGTCCTGAAATATCATGCCTATATTTCGACGCAGATACGGGCCCAGACTGCGTCTGATCCTGCTGATATCAAAATCATC
>JAAYFZ010000170.1 GCA_012727965.1 Clostridiaceae bacterium | reverse complement strand
ATTGATATCATTCTTATCACCTGTCATCAGAATCATGCCGTAGGTCCACTGTACTATATTGAACACAGCTATATAAGCCGAACCATAGAAAACACCGATAGGACCTAGAACTGCATAGAGCAACGGTATGCACATAAAACCACAGTTTGAAAAAATAATTGAAAAGCGTAATATCTTACGATCGGATTCAGGCCTGCCGCGAAATAGTATTTTACCAAATACTATACCTACAATATGGGTGACAATAGAGCTGGCAGTGGAAATCATCAAACCAATAAGCAGATCAGATGAAAATTCCATCTGGAAGGAGTCAATGATGACAGCAGGCGTAACTATCATCAGCAGCAGCTGCGTCATTTGCCTGATGCCGTTATCATCAAGCCATTTGACTTTTGCCATGATGAAGCCTACCCCTATCAGAAGAAAAAGAATAAATACTTGCGTCGCTACTACCAGAGCGCTCTCGATCAACATATACTGCCCCCATATATATCTAGTTCTGACATATCTTTTTTTACAATGTCAAAAATATTATCTCAAGTGATTTTATCATTCTGGCATACAGTTCAGAATTAGGCAATCGTTACATTTACCAAAACAGGCAAAAAGAACACCTCCGCAAGTCATAAGAACCTGACAGAGGCGTCCTGTTTTTATTATGTCATTATCGACCTGAATAAGCAGATAATTTTTTGATTATTCAGGAACTTCCCTTCTGATTACATACCAAATTTATAAGCCAGGTCGTTCCAGCGCAGCTGTTCACGCAGCTGATTGATGTCTGTATCCTTGTTGATATGGATGAATTCGATACCAGCTATCTCAGCATAATCGCGCATATTCTCAGCGGTCAGAGCATAGCTCATGACTGAGTGATGAGCACCACCGCAGAGGATCCATGCTTCGGCTGATCTCTGCAGATCAGGAGCTGGTTTCCACATAACACGTGCTACCGGCAGCTTAGGCATATCCTGGAGAGGTGCTTCTGCTTCACAATCATTAACGATCATACGCATGCGGCCGCCCATATCGATCAGAGAAACCAGAATTGCTGAACCCTTCGCGCCATCAAACACCAGTCTGGCCGGTGGTTTGCGATTGCCGATACCAAGAGGATGAACCTCGATCGCCGGCTTATCTGCAGCGATTGAAGGACAAACTTCGAGCATATGAGCACCAAGTACCATTTCACGGCCTGGCTCCATGTGATAGGTATAATCCTCCATGAAGGATGTGCCGCCCTCAAGGCCTGTAGCCATCAGTTTCATGATACGGGACATACATGAACCCTTCCAGTCACCTTCTGCACCATAACCCATGCCATCAAGCATCATATCCTGAGCAGCAAGCCCCTCGAGCTGGTCAAGACCATGCAGATCCTCAAATGTTGAAGTGAAAGCTGTGAAACCTTTGTCACATAGGAATTTTTTAAGACCTGCCTCCATCTTCGCCTGATAACGAACAGGTGACAGATCATCAGCACGAATATCATATCTCTCTTTGTAGATTTCCATCTGAGCATCGATCTCACTCTCGGTAATATCATTGATTACCGGTACAAGATCACCGACTGGATAATAATTTACAGACCAGCCGAAAACCTTCTGAGCTTCAACCTTATCGCCTTCTGTAACTGCAACTTCACGCATATTATCGCCGAAGCGTGCACATTTGAGAGAGAAGCCGGCTTGAACACCGATTGCTGAACGCATCCAGCCGCCGATTTTTTTCAGAACTGCCTCATCCTGCCAGAAACCAACAACGATTTTTCTAGGCATACGCAGACGTGCACCGATAAAACCATGTTCTCTATCACCATGAGCGGACTGATTTAAGTTCATAAAATCCATATCGATATCATCCCAGGGGATGTCACGATTGAACTGTGTATTGATATGAAGCAGCGGTTTGGTCAGTCGACTCAATCCGTTGATCCACATTTTCGATGGGGAAAAAGTATGCATCCAGGTGATAACACCGGCGCAATTACTATCCTGGCTAGCCGCGATCATTACATCTGTTATCTGATCAGGTGTAGCCACAACACCCTTGTTGACCAAACGTCCTGGCAGTGCAGTTTGTGCATCCATCCATTCAGTCATGATCCTGCTATGTTCAGCGACCTGTGCCAGAACCTCTTCACCATATAGATGCTGGCTGCCAGTCACGAACCAAAACTCGAATTTTTTAAGATCCATAATAGGAACACCTCCTGATAATAGTTATTAGACAAAAACGAAAACAGTCTTAATAGAATTATAACTGATAGGCAAACTTAATACATTGCAAATAATTGCGGAATTATTTCGATTTTATCCTATTATCAAGCAATAGCTTGCTCATTAGTCAGCAAAAACAATCATGACGATGACACGATCTTGTTTAATTACCAAACTCCTTCTTCACGCGGTATTAGACAAAGTGGTAAAATAATCTTCGAGCAATATCAAACTACTGCCGGCAGCTTGCAGGCAGCAGATCATCCTGATACGAAAGAAGGAAAATGTATGTGTCCAAAAAATGCTATGACAGTAGAATCTTTATTTGATCTGAGTCATACTATCGCTCAGTCCAAACTGGCCGAATTGACCTGGCCCTGGGAGGCTTTGCCCATGATTGGCAAATGGATCCTGGAGCTTGGCCCCACTCTGCCCAAGGAAGAATATGAACAGGTTTCCGAGCAGATCTGGATAGCCAGAAGCGCCCGTGTAGCGCCATCTGCCAGCCTGAACGGCCCTCTGATCATCGGACCTGAAACAGAAGTCAGACATTGTGCCTTTATCCGCGGCAATGCTTTGATTGGTTCCGGGTGCGTTGTTGGTAATTCAACCGAACTGAAAAATGTCATCCTGATGGACAAGGTACAAGTGCCGCATTACAACTATGTCGGCGACTCAATTCTTGGTTTCAAGGCTCATATGGGTGCTGGCGCGATCACTTCAAATGTTAAATCTGATAAAACACTGGTAAAAGTCCGCGACAACAGCGACATAATTCAAACTGAACTGAAGAAGTTCGGTGCCATGCTTGGTGACAACGTCGAGGTCGGCTGCAATAGCGTACTCAATCCCGGTACAGTTATCGGCCGCGATACGAATGTTTATCCACTCTCTATGGTCCGCGGATTCGTACCTGCAGACAGTATCCACAAAAACAATGGCGACATCATAAAAAAACAGTAAGCACGATCAATTATTTTCAGTAATAAAAACCGGTCATACTGCAGCAAACAGTCTGACCGGTTTTTTGGATTTTTTGTTTGTAGCCGCAACATCTCAGTCTATGCTGATATGCTGCAAAAAACAAGAATCAGTAGGTCTCGCAATGAACCTCAAAATGAGCCTGTGGATGCTTACAGGCAGGACATACTGCCGGTGCTTCTGCACCCTCATAGATATAACCGCAGTTGCGGCATTTCCACTCGACCGGGGCTTCCTTCTTGAAGACCTTGCCGTTTTTGATATTGTCGGCAAGCTTCAGATAACGACTCTCGTGGCGTTTCTCGACCTCAGCAACTTCACGGAATGTCTTGCCAATTTCAGCGAAACCTTCCTTCTCAGCTACTTCAGCGAAATTAATATAGAGATCAGCCCATTCTTCATGCTCACCCTCAGCGGCGGCAATCAGGTTGTCATAGGTCGTGCCAAAAGCTACTGGATATTCTGCTGTGATCTCAATGGGAACAGCCTTGGCTGCCTTCAGGTCATTAGCTATATACTTATAAAAAAGCTTGGCATGTTCCTTCTCATTATCAGCTGTTTCAACAAAAATGGCCTCTATCTGACGATAGCCCTCTTTATTGGCAACAGATGCAAAATAAGTATAGCGATTACGAGCCTGAGACTCACCTGCAAATGCCTTCATAAGATTCTTGATGGTTTGAGTACCTTCTAATTTTGCCATGAATAAAATTCCTCCTTGATAGATTTCACATATTGACCATAGTCTTCATATGCTAATGTCTATTTTATCATAATTATGATCAAGCGCAAGTCAGTCCAGGTATAGAAAGTGTTTATCGAAATGCCTCTATAAGCTTATTTTCAGGCATTTCTCCTGATCTGCGCTAGGCTAACTGACTTCTTATGCGTTATTGGTTTCCACTCCACTCTTCTGAAAATTGCGGTAATCGATATCGGGATATATGTGAGCATGAAGAGCGGAAATGTAAATGTGTAGAGTATTTTCTTGAATGTTGAAGCATGGATCGATCGCCATTCCGATATTGTTGTAAGTGCACCGATAAGCCAGAGTCCGCCATAGATACGCAGCATATTGGCAAGTGCTGCAGTAATCAATATTTCGGCAGCTTCACCAGCAAAAAGTGCTGCTATTGAGGTAACATAATTCACTATTGTTCCGACCAAAGTCAGCAGTATCGCCGGCATGATGGCCATTGTCATATCAAAACAGGCGAAATCAGATCTGCCGATGCCGGAAACAAGTTCTCTGCCATGCTTGCCGAATACCTGGAGATAGCCTTTTGCCCAGCGCAGACGCTGATGCCATGACTGTTTAAGTGTAACAGGCTGTTCATCATAGAGAACCGCACTTCGGCAATAACCGATTTTTCTGCCTTCAATAATATTTTTGACTGAAAACTCGATATCTTCAGTCAGTAGATGGAAACGCCAGCCACCGCAGGCACTTAAAACTTCGCGGCTGAACATGAAGCCAGTGCCGGAGACTGCACAGCTGGTCCCCAGACGCATTCTCGCTTCATTAAGAAATCTCGACTCTCTAAGAAACCACAGTGAATAGCCTGCTGAGATCCAGTTGTCACCGTAATTTTTGGAATTTCGATAGCTGGTTACAATATCATAGCCACTAGCATAAGTCTTACATATTTCAGAGATGAAGTTCTCCTCCAGCAGATTATCAGCATCAAGAACTAAGAATGAATCGAAGCTGTCAAGACCAATAGACAGATCAATTTTTTCCAGTAGAAACTGCAATGCATAGCCTTTGCCTACCTGCTCACTTGAGAATCTTTCCCAGACATAGGCGCCCTGGCTGCGGGCAATATCGGCAGTCTTGTCAGTACAGTTATCAGCAGCAACGAAGATTCTGGTCAATTCAGAGGGATGATCCTGCAGTTTAATATTGCTAATTAATTCGCCTATAACATTTTGTTCATTACGGGCACATATAAGAATTGCAACTTTTGTGCGACTGCCATCTCTTTCGGCCGAAGCAACAGTTTCTTTTTTTAGGATATCCCATTTTTTGCGCCTATCTAGTATCCTGCCAAACAAAGATACAGGAATATAGAACAGCTGATAGGCATAGCAAACCAGGAACAATGCTGTCATTACAGCATTGAGTATTTGTGATCCAAGCATTTTTATTCACCTCGTTGATTTGTAAGACAGTTCGTGCTCATTCAGATCATGATCACCAGATCATTAGTGATCAGACCGGTTCTGTTATTACATCGCTTGTTGTATCTATAGACTCTGCAGTAGTTTCAGATCTATTTACATTTTCTTCTGTGGCTTCACTATTTTGGGCAAATTGAAACCCTTCCTGATTAGGCAGCAACGGGAATGCGACGATTGCTTTGAACAGATCTCCGTCGATTTCGAGCTTAAATTCTGCTCCCTGCAGTTCGCTGAGGCTTCTGGCAATCGACAGACCGAGGCCGCTGCCTTCTGTGCTGCGCGAGCTGTCTCCGCGGACAAATCTCTCCATTAGTTCTTCACTGGAGACATTGAGCTGGAAACGAGATATATTTCTAATTGTGATAAGCGCACGCTGTTGTCTGACCGCTAGACTGACATAAACTCTGGTTCCTGGCTGTCCGTATTTACAGGCATTGTTGAGCAGATTATCAATCACACGCCAGAGTAGTCTGCCATCAGCCATGATATATACAGGATAGTCGGGCTTATCGCTGACCAGCTGCAGATCGCATCCTGACAGTCTCTCCTCATATTCACCGGTCACCTGAGAAAGCAGCACGCCTGCCTCGCAGGGCATCATTTCAGTCTGAATATTGCCTGTAGAAGCCTTGGATGCTTCTACTAGATCCTCGGTTAGCTTTTTGAGCCTGTTGCTGTGACGATCGATAATTTCAACATATTCTTTGATCTTCTCATTATCAGTCTCTTCACGTTTAAGCAGATCAGCATAATTGATGATAGATGTCAGTGGTGTCTTGATATCATGTGAGACATTTGTGATTAGCTCAGTTTTGAAGCGCTCACTGCGCATCATATCGTCTACTGCAATTGACATACCATGGCTTATATTATTAAGATCCTCAGCGTGACGCTTGAGATCACCGGCCAGATACTTAGTTTCAACTTTATGATCTAGTTTGCCGGCAGCAAGTTCTTTGCCACCTCGGCGAATTACAGTCATACCGGCAGCTATCAGCAGGATAATCGTAGCAACTATCAGTCTGCTGATAAACCAGAGAAACAATTGCGTTCCAGGAGAATATGAAGTTGCAAGTACACCAATAAATTCCAGAAAAAACCAACCCAGCAGAACAAGCACAGCCTTCCAAATGTAAGGCAGGTTTTTTATTAAGAACAGTAGCTTGCTGCCTAATTTACGCAACGGACGTAAAATCAGCTTATAGATTAGAGTGTTTTTGAGAAGACTCCTGGTCTTGATTCTGACAACTGTAGTCATCAAGAAGGCTGTCATCAGCAGAAGACCGACTACAAAAGCAAGCGATATCACAATCAGCTCATAAGACACATAGTAATTATGACTATAGCTATAGCTTAAATAGTTAAGAGGCTCATATGCTATTATTGCCAGACCTATACCCACAAGAATTGCTGCCGCCAGCACAATATCATAAGGTATTCGGTCAAACCAACGGGTTCTGATTTCTTTGCTGTCAGATCTGCGGCCAGAACAAACAATTAGAAATATCAAGAGAGCTGTAACAAGCAAAAAAGAACCTATCGTCAGCCAGATTAAATTGAATCGATTACTATAGAGATATCTAATGGCCATTTCATTATAGTAGAACTGATCCT
>JAAYFZ010000169.1 GCA_012727965.1 Clostridiaceae bacterium | reverse complement strand
CCACATTTATCACAAAACATAAACTTGCCTCCATGTCAGCTTCTATGCCGACATTTCTATTATAGCCCTAGTTAAGTAATTTGACACAATCAAATTGTGAATATATCTTCATTTATTGTTGAATATGATTTGTGCTAAGATGGTCGGGAAAGATTAACTAACAGGAAGGGCAATATGATGTCAGCAGATAAGATGGAACAAACTAATCAGGACACCAAACTAATAGGTTTGCTTGAACCGATTAGTCCCAATGACCATAGAGCCGCCCGAAACAGGGCCATTGCCATAAGCGTGCTGGTCTTGCTGTTGTTATCTCTGCTGCCTATAGGCTTGCTTGCGGCTTCTATGCTTGGTGCATTCGGACCTCGTGATATCGACGGGTCCTACGAGCAATCAGACGTCACTGCAGTAGTTGCTAAGCTGGGTCTGACTTATCTGGCTTCTGACGGAACTAAATATGATAACCTTATAGCTCTTGCTGAACATGAAGCGCAGTCTGAATGGGATGGCAGCCTATCATATTCTGATTTTGACTGGACTTATGAAGAATACATGCAGATGACAATTGACTTAACTGCCGCAGAGCTGCAGGCTCTGATCTGCGAAGCTTCGCCCATGGTCTTCTGGACCGATCAGCTTCAACTGAATATTCTTGATAGAAGTAGAATAGAAATATCAGCTCTGTTGGAATTTGATCGAGTCCTGAACGAATTATTTCCTCAGGAGAGGTCCGAGCTGCCGGTTTCTGGTTTTCAGCAGATTAGTTTTTATCTACAGGCAAAACCCTCAATTTATGAAAATCAGCTTAAGCTTAATACTGAAGAAATCAAGATAGGCCCGCTGCAGGTCGTCGAAAATAAGGTTTTGGATCAGAACGCTGTTTATCTTGAGCGAATATACAGAACAGTTCCTGATCTGGTGATTCATTCACTTGAAATCACAAGTCGAAAAACTGTCAAAATCACTATGACGATACCCTGTCTGATCAGTGCTGAATATAAGGGCAGTAATTAAATTGATTTATTCTTACGCATTGCATCAGTTGCATGAGCAATATCAAGTTTGCGGATACCCATCCAGAACCAAATACCGGTTAGGCCAGCAGATAAAATATCGGCAAAAGGCGCCGCGTACAATATTCCATCGATACCCCACATGATCGGGAAAATAAGAACTGCCGGTATCAGCAGGATGACCTGTCGAGACAGCGTCAGAAGCGTAGCGCTATAGGGTCGACCGATGGCCTGGAAGAAATTGGCTGAGATTATCTGAAAACCTACTACAGGAAAACCAAATAGCCAGGTTCTCAATGCTCTCGTAGAGAAGCGAAGAAGTTCAGGATCTCTGTTGAATGCCGATATCATCAGCTGTGGTATTAGATTTATCAGAATGAAGCCCAAAATAGCGATAGCCGTTCCGGCTGCAATAGTAAGCAGAACAGTTTTCTTAACTCTCATATATAATCTGGCGCCATAGTTATAGCTGATAATCGGCAGCATTCCCTGCTTGAGACCGATAATCGGAAGTACGAGCAAAGTCTGAAGACTATTGATAATACCCATTCCAGAAACAGCAATATCACCGCCATAACTAAGAAGACCTTTGTTAAGAACCATATTAAGTATGCTGTTAGCAAACTGCAGCAGGAATCCCGGTAGCCCCAACGTTGCTATTTTTAAAGATACCGGCAGACTGAGCTTAAGGTGCTTAAGCCGCAGCTTGTTATTGCTGTGACGACCGCAGAAATATATGATGACCCATACGGCGGCAACACCCTGAGCTATAACTGTAGCCAGAGCAGCACCAGCCATACCCATATCCAAGCCAAAAATGAAAATAGGATCGAGGACTATATTAAGTCCGGCGCTAAAAAACATTGTTATCATAGCGAATTTTGGTTTGCCATCAGCGCGGATGAAATTGTTCATGCCGAGACCGATTATCTGAAAAACAGAGCCGATAAAAATGATGCGCATATAATCGACGGCATACGGCATCACAGTATCACTGGCGCCAAATAGACGAAGGACGGGTATCAGGAAAATTTGTCCAACAACAGAAAAAATTATACCCAATATCAGCATGAGCATAAAAGCATTGCCCATAGCCTGTTCAGCTTGTTCCCGACGTCTCTCGCCCAGCCTGATTGAAAAGAGCGTTGCGCCACCGGTGCCAAGAAGGATGCCGAGTGCCAGCATCAAAATCATTATTGGAAAGCTAATGGTTATTCCTGCCAGGCCTTCATGACTCAGCTTCTCGCTATTGCCGATAAATATTCTATCAACAACATTATATAAGGCATTTACCATCATTCCGACGATTGCAGGGATGCTGTACTTCAACAGCAGCTTATGTATTTGTTCGCTGCCTAGAGAATCCGTAGAGGACATCAAGAATTATCTCCAATCACATTTTCACAGGACCTATTTGATAATCTTCCAGAAACAAGGCGAATCAGGGTCGACGTCTCCATGCTTGATGAAAATGTAGATTTCTTCAGAGAAACCAAGAACATAGATCAGAAGGATTGCTGTGACCATATAGGTAGTGTTCATAAAATACGAGAAAATCATCAGGAAATATACCAGGACCGCATTTAGCTTAAGAAGATATGTATGCATTAGTATCGGCTTGCCACAACGGATAGCTGACACAACAAACGATAATCCGAGGAGTGCGAAGAATATCTTAAGTAATGTTGAATTGGCTGTTATGTATTCCGGATAGAGGGCGTAGATAAACCAGGCTGTAGAAATATAGAAGAATAGATCAGCAATAGAATCAAGTGTTTTGCCTATCTCGGATTTCTGATTGAATTTTCTAGCTATGATGCCGTCGAAGAAATCAGTAGCCCCAAGTAATATATATCCTATCAGGAATAAACCGGGTCTGTCAGTCATGATGTAATAGAACAGAAGCGGTAGAAATACGGCTCTGGATGCAGATAGAAAATTCGGTACAGTCAAATAGCGT
>JAAYFZ010000168.1 GCA_012727965.1 Clostridiaceae bacterium | reverse complement strand
GTTATGGCGAATGTTTTCAGTCCGGCTTCCAGCACTCTCTGACATACTTGCTCAGGTGTATCACTGCTGTCAGAAGCTGTCGTATGAATATGAAGATCGGCCGCCCCATCTGCCATTCTATCGTGGATGAAGTCTGCTGGGGAAATGCTGCCGGTAAGTACGAAGCTTTCAGAATCGATGAGGACTCTGGTTTGGCAGCTTTGTCTACAGCTGGATCCGGGGCATTCTGCCGAGAAGAGCAGGTCATTTTGGCTTGCTATGAATTGATCAACAAGAAGTTTGTTTTCACCTTTTACCAGTAGATGATAATGGAAGAGGTATTTGAATATCTCATAATTATCTAGATCCACAGTAATTAAAATTGGATTTTTGCTATCTGCAAGCGGGAAAAGTTTATCTGCATCCAAAATCTCAGTCAAGTCTGTAAGTTCAAACTGACTGACAGCAGCAAAAGCGGCTTGTTCCAACATGCGGCGGATTTCTGCTATAAGCTCATTGCCTATTGTCTCTGAAAACAATTTAGCGGCTTCTGCACGGGTAATTGGCCTGAATGTACCGTCATTATCATTATGACGAATTATTGGAATCAACATTTCTTACCTTTCCTAGTTTTTGAGCTTGAAAGCCGTATGAATATCAGCCACCTCCAGGTCTGAAATCTGAACGATTTGACCTAGTCTCTTGCTAACGATAATTGCATGCGCGCTATATTCAGCGACTTCAAGACGGTCAAATGCGTTTAGCAGATCATGACCGGTGACAATAACACAATCATTCTCGCAAATGATCACAGGTGTACGGTTGCTGATGATATCAGCAGTCATGTCTGGCTGCATGAAGCTTGCGCCGAAGGGCACTTTCTCAATATTGCGGAGCATAATGTAGCTCTCAGGAATTGTACGTGAATCAAACTTTTCATCAGTAACGGCAAAAGCCATGATATAGGGAGGGTGAGCGATAAGTATAGAATTGATATCAGGATTTTTGCTGTATATTTTTTCGTGCAGCAAAGCGGATCGGCTTGGACTCTTGCCCTCTTCATGAGCCCCTTCGCGGATCAGCACAAGATCCTCTACCTCAAGATATTTGCGATCCTTACCATATGGAGTAATCAGGATAGATCCGTCAGATAGTCTGACAGAGTATGTGCCCTGAGTACTGGTAAAAAGATTCTGATCATAAGACCTGCGAATCAGCTTGATCATGTCACGGCGAGCGGCTTTTTCCTCGCTTGTATGCTCGGTCGGTTTGAAGGTCGCAAGCTGTGGACTATTTTTCTGACGGGAAATATCGATCAGACGATCATCTAGAGAACGGACCTTGCCAAGCTGCAGCGCATGAAGTTCGATACGCGAGCTGAATTCCAGCGTTTCAAAAGCCATAAAAGCTTTGAAGAGAGTCTCGGAACCAATTACTACTCCATGATTCTCCAGCAGAACAGTTGAATAACCTTCATCAAATTTCTTAGCTATCTTCTCGCCAAGATCTTCGCTGCCTGGCAATCCATAAGGCGCCATAGCAATTTTACCGCAGATCAGATTAACATTCGGTATCAACCGCATATCAGGCAGACGACGAACAATACTGAAAGCAACAATAGCTGATGGGTGGGCATGAAGGACCGACTTGATATCAGGTCTTCTGCGATAAACAGACTGGTGAAAGGGGAGCTCGCTCGAAGGCTTATGCTTACCGATGATTTTACCATCAGGTTTAACGCAGACCATATCATCACGATTTAGGCTGCCCTTGTCAACTCCGCCGGGGGTTATCCAGAGATCTCCCTGTTCATCGATAATTGATAGATTTCCTCCCGATGTAGTCGTCATTCCGTAGTTATAAATTCTGTCCATAATCATAACTAATTGATCTGCCGGATGAAGTAGTTCGAATTTCATAAAATTGTACCTCCTCTTAAACAAAAAGCTTGTAAGCTTCACACCTAAGATTATACTTCAAAACACCCTAAACAGGATGAGATCAGTCTAGTAAATCATAAATGATCGTATGCTTGTCATCATCAAAAGCAGCCACAAGTGTGAAGTTATCCTCAATAAAGGATTCGTTAATTGTGAACTGAGCATGCAGACGAAAATCATCATCAATCAGCAAATAATCTATGCTGTTTTGTCTTGCGTAGTTTTCTATTTCGCCTCTTGTCCACTCTCCAGCCAGCAGCTGCTGTAAATCAAGCAGACGACGGCCGGTATCATGGCCAGCAGACCAGGCATAATAACTATGTCCCAGCCAGACACCGCGACCGGTCAGGAAAAAACTATGGTAGTGCCAAGGAGCTGTTATGAATACGGCATCCGCAGTTGTTTCCTGCTTAATCCATTCGTTTACAGGAGTGTCAATTTCAATCACATAGCTTCCTTGATTGGCATTTGCGAAGATCCGCCACTCTGCAAGTCCTGTTGCCATCAGCATGATTGTCAAAAAAACAGCAGTTGCTCTGAAAAGCAAGAGCCTGAGATTTGTCTTGCAAGCCCCCAGTAAATGCTGTTGATTCCGAGCTTTATAAACGAGTACAAACTTGAGCCCCTGATGCCAGAGCATCACCAATAAATCAGCAACCCAAATACTTAGCATCATCTGAGTAATCATGATGAATTTATGATTAACAGTAACATCTGGAGTCAAGGAAACAGTAAAAGCAATCAGCAATGGCATCAGGAAGGCGGCCAATAAGAGCCGTCTCCTGCGACCAGGGAGAATAAACATCAGCAAGGCCAGAGGAATCAAGACTCCCGTAAGCTCGATCAGGTATGAAGCAAGGCCGTTCAGCGACTTGTCTTCGGCGATGAAGCCCCAGAGGAAGCGAGCTGATACACCTTCGCTGATGGCTGCTGTAAAAAAAGATATTTGCAGCAAGGCACCGCCGATTGCGACAACTGCTGCAATCAAATAGTACAGTCTGGCGCGGCTGAACAAAGCCATAACTGCCAAGATCGATAGAGTCGCGATCAGGCCCGAGCCATGCCAGTAGGCGAAGAGGAATAACAGCAAGCAAGCAAGCAGCATACCCCGATCCGATTTGCCGTTATATCCAAGCCAGTCGCGACTGTCCAGCAGACTGGTTTTCAAAGGCCTATTGGTTAACTGCGGCAAAAACAGCAATAGAATCAAAATCATAATGGCAAAAGCCGGCATCAGATGACGTTGATTTGCATAAACATTAATTGTCCATAATCCCCAGTCATCTCGGGGTGTATTGCCGATAAATTCGCGTTGAAATCTCATCGCGGAAATGATTGGTTTCAACCGGCCATCATATTCATGAAAAAGATCAGCAAACCATGTAAAAAAAGCCATCGAGCTTCTGGCCAGGGTCAAAAGAGGTGCCAGCAGGAAAACCGCGGTTCGTTTCGTTAGAATTACGGCCATTGTCCCCAATAGAATCAGTGCACTTACCATACCGAGAATTGAAGGAATATTTATTGCAAGTCCAATCGGCAGTCCCAACCAATTGAGATTGCCGCAGAGGAAGAAAAACATAAAATGATAGGCTATGCCGTCACCCGCAAAATGCGGATAGATCGTTGGCCAGTTTCTACCAGCGGAAAAAGAACTGACCATGGCAGTGTGCGGCGCAAAATCACTGAAAACAGTATAACCAGCTGAAACAGTATCGTTGGAACTGAAAGAGCTAAGCATCAGCCAGCAGGAGAAACAAAGGAAGAAAAGCAGCGATAACCCAGTAAGCAGATACAAGGGCCAGTCATGTCTGAATAGATGGCTTTTGCCTGTTTTTAACAAACCAGATAGGCTGCCCCTATGATCTGATAATTTTGTTTTTTTGCTTACAAAATAGCGAATGATCACCGCTGACCATGCCAGAAATAAAACAGCATTTGCCGGCAGTAAAGGATGGATATTGCTAGCTGCGGGCAGAAACTTGTCTGCAGCCCAGGCCATAATATAGACAAACCAGCTTGTAATGATCAGGCCGATCCACAAAGAACCAGCCATAGCCGCGAGCATAGTAAATAGCCAGGTATGATCTTCAGATAATTTGCTTCGCGTAAACAGACTATCGCGCCAAGCGCTTATGCTGCCAGTCGCACGGCTGAGCAGGATGAAGCCGAACAGCCATGACAGGGCGATAAACAGCAGGGCGGCCACAGCGGTCAAGCCCTCGTATCGTTGTCGTCAATAAGTTCTGTCTGTGCTGAAGACTCTGTATGATCAGAGATGATGTAGCGGGGTCTGCCTTTTACCTCTGTAAAAATTCTGGCAAGATAGATGCCTATAAGTCCGAGACTTAGCATGATGCTGCCGCCAATCAGAAGCTGCAGCAGAATGACGGTCGTGAAGCCGCTGGCAGCATGTCCGCTGAACCAGTTGACCAATGTCTGAATAGCAATAATAAGTGAACCTGCTAACAGTATCATACCCAGGAAGGTTACAAATTGCAGGGGCATAGCAGAGAAGCCGGTGATAGCGTTGATGCTTAGTTTAGCCAGGTGATATATTGACCATTTACTGCCTCCGGTCTGCCGGGCAGCAACTTCGAAGGAAAATGTAGCGCGTTTGAAACCAAGCCAGGCAGATAGTCCTCGGAAAAAAGTATCATGCTCACCCAGGCTGCGCCAGTGATCGACTACTTTGCGGTCGAGCAGTTTAAAATCCGAAGCGTTACGCAGGTCGTAGCCAGAGAATACTCGGAATAAACCGTAAAATACCTGGGCGTTGAGACGGCTGGAAAAACTCTCCTTGCCACGTGTCGACTTGACTCCTTCAATGATATCGAAACCTTCCTGCCATTTTGCCAGCATCTCTGGTATATGTTCGGGCGGGTGCTGCAGATCTCCATCCATCAGAATGACCGCATCGCCGGAGGCTCTGTCAAGTCCTGCGCAGATAGCGGCTTCCTTGCCAAAATTACGTGAGAAATGGAGGCCGATCACGCGGCTGTCATCCGCGGAGGCCTGTCTTATTACTTCCCATGTTTTGTCAGAAGAACCATCATCCACCAGAATCAGTTCATAATCCATGCCGGTTGCCTCGAGTATCGGCTTAAGCGTCCGCAGAGTGATCGGTATCTGCTGTTCTTCATTATAAAAGGGAATCGTCAGGGAAACTTTCACAGGACACCTCCATAAATAGGCTCAATTGACTTCTATTTTAACATACCTTTTTTCATTGATAAAAAGGATTTTTCAGTATACAATATTAGGTGGTTCAAGCCGAATAACCAAAATCATCCGACTAAATTGGTATTAATAATTGAGGAGAGTGACAAACATGGCCGTGATGCAAAAGAAGAACGTAACAGACCTTGATGTCCAGGGCAAGAGAGTTATTGTCCGCGTAGATTTCAATGTTCCGCTAGACAAGAAGACAGGTGAGATTACTGACGATAAGAGAATCGTTGGGGCTTTGCCGACGATCCGCCACCTGGTTGAAAATAAAGCCAAGGTAGTATTGGTTTCGCATCTGGGCCGTCCTAAGAGTGGTCCTGAGGCTAAATTCTCAATGAAGCCTGCTGTTGAACGTCTTGCTAAGCTGCTGGGTCAGGATGTTCTGATGGCATCTGATGTTATCGGAGAAGATGCCAAGAGCAAAGCCGCGGCTCTGAAGGACGGAGAAGTCCTGATGCTGGAGAATGTTCGCTTCCACAAAGAAGAAACAAAGAACGATCCTGTATTTGCTGCTGAACTTGCTTCAATGGCTGACATATATATCAATGACGCTTTCGGAACTGCACATCGTGCACATGCTTCGACGGCTGGTCTTGCTAATTATCTTCCTTCAGCTTGTGGTTTCCTGATTCAGAAGGAAATTGATGTTATGGGCGAGGCTCTTGCCAATCCCAAACGTCCATTCGTTGCTATTCTTGGCGGCGCCAAGGTGTCTGATAAGATCGGTGTTATCGAAAACCTGATAGACAAGGTGGATACTCTGATCATCGGCGGCGGTATGGCTTATACCTTCTTCGCTGCAAAAGGTAGCTGTATCGGCAGTTCGCTATGTGAGACAGATAAAATCGATCTGGCAAAAGAATTGATGGAGAAGGCAGCTGCCAAGGGTGTTTCTCTGCTTCTGCCTACCGACACTGTTATCGCACCTGAATTCTCAGCTGATGCCGAGAGCAAAATCGTTTCATCCAATTCTATTCCTGAAGGCTGGATGGGTCTCGACATCGGACCTGATGCAATTAAGACTTTCTCAGCTGTTGTTAAGGATGCAGGCACTGTTGTCTGGAACGGCCCAATGGGAGTTTTTGAATTTGAAAAATTCGCAGCTGGCACTAGAGAAGTAGCCCGCGCGGTTGCAGATTCTCAAGCTATTTCGATTATCGGCGGCGGCGATTCTGCAGCAGCTGTTGAATTGCTTGGTTTCGCTGATCAGGTATCACATATTTCTACAGGCGGCGGAGCTTCGCTCGAGCTGCTTGAGGGCAAAGTCCTGCCTGGCATCGATTGCCTGATGGACAAGAATCCCCGTCGTACTTTTGCCGCAGGCAACTGGAAGATGAACAAGGGCGTTCCTGCTGAAGCAGTCAAGCTGATCGATGAGCTTAAGCCTCTAGTTGCAGACGCTGAGGCTGAAATAGCTCTGGGCGTGCCTTTTACCGCTATATCTGCTGCTCTTGAGGCAGCTGCCTACACCAATGTCAAAATTGCAGCTCAGAACTGCCATTTCGAGGACAACGGTGCTTATACAGGCGAGATTTCAGCTAAAATGCTCGCGTATATGGGTGTGCCTTATGTTATTATCGGCCATTCAGAGCGCCGTGAGTATTTCGCAGAGACCGATGAGACAGTCAACAAGAAGATCAAGGCTGCTCTCAAATGGGGCGTGCGTCCGATCGTTTGCTGCGGTGAGACACTGGAGCAGCGGGAAGCAGGCGAGACCTTCGATCTGATCAAGACACAGATCAAGGCGGCTTTTGCCGAAATCCCTGTAAACAAGACTCATCTGATCACAATAGCTTATGAACCAATCTGGGCTATCGGTACAGGCAAAGTCGCCAGTGACGAGCAGGCTCAGGAAGTTTGTGAGTTTATCCGTGGTCTTATGGTTGAGATCTATGACAACGATGTAGCTCAGGCTATGAGAATTCAATATGGCGGTTCTGTGAATGCCAAAAATTCCGCCGGACTGTTCGCTCAGAATGATATTGATGGAGGTCTGGTCGGTGGTGCTTCGCTGAAGGCTGAAGATTTCAGCGTAATCTGCCATGCTGGACCGAAACTCTGATCATGAGCGGCCGGCACTGATATAAATCTGACGGGGCCGAGGATATATTTTGTATCCCGGCCTCTTTGCAATTAGGAGGAACAACTTATGTCCAAGTTAGAAAAAAGACCAGTTGCATTGCTGGTGCTGGACGGCTTCGGTTATAACGAGTCGGCTGAAGGCAATGCTGTTGCAGCTGCCGACACGCCAAATATTGATCGTCTGCGTGCAGCTTATCCGCATACGCTAGTGCGTACAAGCGGTATGGCTGTTGGCTTGCCTGACGGGCAAATGGGCAATTCAGAGGTCGGCCATACAAATATCGGCGCTGGTCGTATCGTTTATCAGGAGCTGACCAGGATAACAAAATCGATTCAGGATGGTGATTTCCGCGAGAATCCTGCTCTGACCGATGCTGTTAATAACGCAAAAAAACCAGGTCAGGCACTGCATCTGTTCGGACTGTTGTCTGATGGTGGCGTACACAGCCATAACTCGCATTTATATGCTCTGCTGGAAATGGCCAAGAAGGCTGAAGTTCCAGAAGTTTATATTCACTGCTTCTATGACGGTCGTGATGTTCCACCCGATTCGGCTAAATGTTATACAGAGGAACTGATCAAGAAAACAGAAGAAATCGGTATCGGTAAAATTGCTTCTATCATGGGTCGTTATTATGCCATGGATCGCGATAATCGCTGGGAACGTGTCGAGAAGGCATATAGAGCTATGGTCACCGGCGAAGGCCCGCAGGCTGCAGACCCGGTTCAGGCTGTTGTGGATTCCTATGAAGCAGGCGTGATGGATGAGTTTGTGCTGCCGACAGTAATCACCGAAGCTGGGCGTCCGGTCGGCCTTATACAAGCAAACGACAGCGTGATCTTCTTCAATTTCCGCCCCGACCGCGCCCGTGAGATCACCCGCTGTTTCATGCAGCCTGACTTCAGCGGTTTCGAATTGCCAAAAGGCCGTTTCCCGTTGCATTTTGTCACGATGACACAGTACGATATAAATTTCGATGAATATCCGGGCATCAATGTTGCTTTCCGCCCGACAAGTCTCGACAATACTTTTGGTGAATACATTTCAGGTAAGGGTCTGACCCAGCTGCGTATCGCTGAAACTGAAAAATACGCTCATGTAACTTTTTTCTTCAACGGCGGCGTCGAGAATGAATATCCAGGTGAAGACAGGGCGCTTATTCCTTCACCCAAGGTTGCCACTTATGATCTCAGGCCGGAAATGAGCGCATATGAAGTCGCGGACGAGGCTTTGGCCAGGATAGAGAGTGATAAATATGATGTTATCATCCTCAATTTTGCCAATTGCGACATGGTTGGCCATACAGGTGTCTTCGCTGCCGCCAAGGCTGCTGTGGAAGCCGTCGATACATGTGCAGGTAAGGTTATAGACGCCATCCTGGCAAAAGGCGGCGTGGCGCTGATCACAGCTGATCACGGCAATGCAGAGCAGATGGTCGATCCTGATCAGGGCGGCCCATTTACTGCCCATACAACTCTGCCTGTTGAGCTGATCGTTGCCGGAGCCGGCGATGTCAAACTCAAGACCGGCGTTCTGGCTGATCTGGCACCTACTATGCTTGAACTTATGGATCTGGACAAACCGGCTGAAATGACTGGAACAAGCCTGATAGAGTCTTAATCATTTGCTGATTTCCGCTTCGGCCGGACTGCCTCGCGCGGTTCGGCTGCTGCGGTATTTAATCTATTACTTAGGTGTAATTATCTGAGTATCTATGCTATAATAGCTGTTGGTTCATCAAAGAACCTGGCGATACTAAGGGAACAAAATATAAAGGAGAGAGTCACATGGCAAAACAAAAAAAATTCATGACCATGGACGGCAATACAGCTGCTGCATATACATCATATGCATTCACTGAAGTTGCCGGCATTTACCCCATCACACCGTCGTCTCCGATGGCAGACTATACGGATCAGTGGGCTGTTGAAGGCCGTAAGAACATTTTCGGCCAGACCGTAAATGTTGTTGAAATGCAGTCTGAGGGCGGTGCTTCGGCAGTCGTTCACGGATCACTGGCAACAGGAGCACTGACAACGACATATACCGCTTCGCAGGGTCTACTGCTGATGATACCTAATATGTACAAGATCGCAGGCGAGCTGCTGCCGGGAGTTCTTCACGTAACTGCTCGTGCTATAGCCAGTCATGCTCTGTCGATCTTCGGCGATCATTCTGACGTTATGGCTTGCCGCCAGACCGGTTTTGCCATGCTCTGCTCTTCAAGTGTTCAGGAAGCCGCTGATCTTGCAGCTGTCGCACATCTGTCAGCAATCAAGGGACGCGTACCTTTCCTCCATTTCTTCGATGGTTTCCGTACCTCACATGAGATCCAGAAGATCGAAGTAATGGATTATGAAGATCTGGCCGGTCTTGTTGACATGGAAGCAGTTGAAGCTTTCCGCAAGCGTGGTCTTAATCCGAACACACCTACTCTGCGCGGTACTGCACAGAATCCAGACGTTTTCTTCCAGGCTCGTGAAGCCTGCAATCCTTATTACGATGCTCTGCCTGCTATCACTGATTATTATTTCGATAAGATTAATGAGCTGACAGGCCGCGACTATAAGGCATTCAATTACTATGGTGCTCCTGACGCTGAGCGTGTTGTAGTCTGCATGGGTTCAGCCTGTGAAGCTATCGAAGAGACCATTGATTATCTGATGGCAAAAGGCGAAAAGGTCGGTATGGTCAAGGTTCATATGTACCGCCCATTCTCAACAGAGAGACTGCTCAAGGCTATTCCTGAGACTGCAAAGAAAATTGCTGTTCTCGATCGTACAAAAGAGCCTGGTGCTAACGGCGAGCCACTGTACCTGGATGTCTGCGAAGCATACACCAGCGTTTGCAATGGTCCTGTTATCGTAGGCGGTCGTTATGGTCTTGGTTCTAAGGATACAACTCCTGATCAGTTCATGGCAGTATTCAAGAACCTCGCATCAGAACAGCCTAAGAACGGCTTCACAATTGGTATTGTTGACGATGTTACACATCTGTCACTTCCTACTGAAGAGTCTATTGATACAGCTCCTGAAGGCACTATCGCAGCCCGTTTCTGGGGTCTGGGTGCTGATGGTACTGTTGGTGCCAATAAGAACTCTATTAAGATTATCGGTGACCATACTGACATGTATGCACAGGCATATTTCTCATATGACTCTAAGAAATCAGGCGGTGTTACGATTTCCGATCTGCGTTTCGGCAAAAATCCGATCCGTTCGACCTACCTGGTTAACAAGGCTGACTTCGTCGCCTGCCATAATCAGTCATATGTTGATAATTATGACATGCTTTCAGCACTCAAGCCTGGCGGCATCTTCCTTCTGAACACTATTTGGAATGAAGAAGAGCTCGATCAGAATCTTCCTGCTGAGATGAAGCGTTTCCTGGCTAAAAACAATATCAAATTCTACACGATCGATGCTGTATCCAAGGCAGTTGAAATCGGTCTGGGCGGACGTCTCAATACGATCTGTCAGGCTGCCTTCTTCAAGCTGGCAAATGTTATCCCTGTTGATGATGCTATCAAGTATATGAAGCAGGCTATCGTTAAGTCATACGGCAGCAAGGGCGATGAGATCGTTAACATGAACTACAAAGCAGTTGATGCCGGTATCGATTCAGTTAATGAGATCAAGATTCCTGCTGAATGGGCAAATGCAGCAGACGAAAAGCTTGACGCAGTCATGAAGGATATTCCTGATTTCGTTAAGAATGTTGCACAAGTCATGAACGCTCAGAAGGGTGACGCTCTTCCTGTAAGCGCATTTAGTGGCCGTGAAGACGGTACCTTCCCACAGGGCACAACAAAATACGAGAAACGTGCGATTGCTGTTAATATCCCTATATGGGTTCCGGACAATTGCATCCAGTGTAATCAGTGTTCATATGTTTGTCCTCATGCTGTTATTCGTCCTTACCTTCTCTCAGAAGAAGAAGCTGAAAAAGCACCTGAGGCATTTGAAACCAAGAAGGGCATGAAGCCATACGATCAGTTCCAGTACCGCATTCAGGTATCTGCACTGGATTGTACCGGCTGTGGATCATGTGCAGATGTATGTCCTGCCAAAAACAAAGCTCTGGTCATGTCACCTATCGGTGAAAATCTGATCCAGGCTGAGAACTGGGAATATGCTCTGTCAACAGAGCCTAAGTCCAATCCTATGAGCAAAAACACTGTGAAGGGCAGCCAGTTCGAACAGCCACTGTTCGAGTTCTCCGGCGCTTGTGCAGGCTGCGGCGAAACTCCTTATGTTAAGCTGGTAACACAGCTCTTCGGTGATCGCATGCAGATCTCGAATGCTACAGGATGTTCTTCCATCTATGGTGGTTCAGCACCTTCAACTCCTTACACAACAAATAGAGACGGTCATGGTCCGGCATGGGGCAACTCACTGTTTGAGGACAATGCAGAGCACGGTATGGGTATGCATCTAGGTGCAAAACAGTTACGTGCACGCGTTACCTCCAAGGTTGAAGAGCTGATTGCTCTGAATCCTGGTGAAGAACTGGTAAAAGCTGCCAGTGCCTGGCTTGAGGCAAAAGAAGACGGCGATAAGACCCGTGCTGTCAGTGATGCACTTGCTGCTGCTCTTAAGGCCTGGAATGGTAATGGAGATGCAGCTAAACTGGTTGCTGAGCTGATCGGTCTTGAAGCTTATTTCATTAAGCGTTCGACCTGGATCATCGGCGGCGACGGCTGGGCATATGATATCGGTTACGGCGGACTTGACCATGTATTGGCATCCGGCGAAGATATTAATGTTCTGGTTCTCGACACTGAGGTTTATTCCAACACAGGCGGTCAGTCATCTAAGGCTACACCTACTGGTGCTGTTGCTCAGTTTGCTGCAGGCGGCAAGCCAGTTAAGAAGAAGGATCTCGGATTGATGGCAGCTACTTACGGATATGTTTATGTTGCACAGATCGCAATGGGCGCAAATCAGACACAGACCCTGAAGGCTTTTGCTGAGGCAGAGGCATGGAATGGCCCGTCACTGATCATCGCATACTCACCTTGTATCAATCATGGTATCAAGGGCGGCATGACTGTTTCCCAACAGCAGGAGAAAAAGGCTGTCGAGTGCGGTTACTGGCATCTGTATCGCTTCAATCCTGCGCTTAAGGTCGAAGGCAAGAATCCATTTGTTTTGGATTCCAAGAAGCCTACAGGCGACTTCAAGTCATTCCTTAAGAGTGAGGTACGTTATGGCACACTCTATAAGAAGTTTGACAAGGACGTTGTCGATGCGATCTTCGAGCAGGCTGATAAGCATTCTCAGGAGCGTACAGATTCTTATCTGCGCATGGCTGCTGACATCAATATCGAAGGCTGATCAAACAGCAAAAATCTTCAGGATATTTACTGAGGATTTGGGCTGGCGCCGGACAGTCCCGGCCGAAACATGTTATAATAAAACCCCGTTCGCAAGGACGGGGTTTTTCTTAAAACTGGGGGAAGGTCAATGAAGCTCGACGAAAATCAGAAGCTGCTGCTTTCGGACACTTTGGTGCCGGACATATTTATTACAGAATATCTGCCGGCTCTTGATGGGCTTGCGGTCAAGGTTTATGTCTATCTTTTGCTTGCTCTACGCAAAAATCGCAAGGTTTCTGAAAATGATCTGGCAAGACGCATGGGTACTGACAAAGAAAATATCAAAATCGCGCTGCTCGCTTTGTCAGATGTGAAGCTTGTTGAAATCAATTCTGAAGGAATGACGATTTGTGATGTCAAGGCTCAGGAGATCGAGCGTATATATAGACCGAAAACTGCTTCAACACCGCTGGAGATGATGGCTCAGAGCAATGTTTTCAGCCAGCGTGAACAGTTGATCAGAGATATTTCAAAAACATTTTTTCAAGGACTTATGTCACCTTCCTGGTATGCCGAAATTGACAGTTGGTTTGATAGATATCACTTCGAGCCAGAGGTTGTCTATGCACTGTTTCAAGAGTGCTCTCGAAGAAATAAATTGGACAACAGAGCTTATATCACCAAGGTTGCTGAGAATTGGTCAGCACGTAAAATCATAACGTATCAAGACTTAAATGATTATTTTGTCTCTTATGAAAAGATTAAACAGATCACAAAAAAAATTGGTCGCAAGCTGCGTAAGAGCATGACTGAGTATGATGAAGAAATTGTAAGCCGCTGGGTCGAAAAAATGGGCTATGAGTTTGAGATCATTGAAATCGCACTGAGAAAAACAGTTAAGATATCACAGCCTAATCTTGCCTATATAGATAGGATCCTGCAGGAATGGTTTTCGCATCAGCTGCGTGATGTCACGGCAATCAACGCCTATGAAACAGATAAGGCTGCCAAATATGGGGCAGCTGCCGGCAGTAAATCCAGAGGACCTGCCGGAGCCGGCAATATCGGTAATTTCGCACAGCGAGATTATAGTGAAGACTTCCTTAATGAGTTTTACGAACCTTTGACGAAGGAAGATAGTAAGGGGGCTGATGGCAAATGAATCAATCAGTCAACAAGGCTGTAGCAGCTATTTATGAGGAACGGCGCGACCGTGCCGACCGCATGCGGAGGCAGAAGCAGGCTGAAATTTATCAGAGCTTCCCTGAATTGGAACAGCTTGATAGGGAGATAGCTGTTGCCGGTGCCGATCTATTGTTTGAAGCTATAAATCCTGACAGACCAAAAGAAGCCGGTGATCGCCGCGATAAGTTGCTGATCGCAAGAGATCAGTTCCTTGATCTGCACAATATAGATATTGATTTCGACCAGCCTGTTTATGAGTGTACTCTTTGTAATGACACTGGCATTAATGGAAACGGTAAATGTATTTGTTACAGAAGAACACTTATGCCGCTGCTGGTTGATCATGCCAATCTGAAAGCTCTCAAGGATATAACCTTCGATAAATTTGATCCTGAACTATTTTCTGATAAACCTGAACAATCGGACAAAGGGACAAGTCCAAGAAGCAATATACTTGCGATCATGAATGCTGTTTTAGCCTTTGCCGACAGGATAGGTTTGCCGGCAGACGCACCGGAAAGAACTAAGGGTCAGGATAACCTGCTGTTTCTCGGCAGGCCCGGAACTGGCAAGAGCTTCCTTATGGCCTGCCTGGCAAATGAAATGCTAATTAGAGGCGAAACTGTGTTTTATGTTAGTGCGCCGGAACTATTTGAGATACTAAATGAGCTGCGAGTTTTGCAGAGTTCCTTCAGTCCTGATCCTGTCAGACTAGAACAGATCAGCTCACTTTATGACAGCATTATTCATGCTCGTCTGCTGCTGATCGATGATCTCGGAACTGAAACCAGAGGCGGTGTAAGATATTCTGAATTATTGACGCTTATCGACCGTAGATTGTCACCGGGGCTTCATACTGTGATCTCCAGCAATGCTGACGCGGCAGCCCTTAAGCAGGTTTATGATGAACGGCTGTTAAGCCGCTTCATGGGTAATTATGCGATCTACAGATTTTTTGGCGAAGATATAAGGCTTGAGCTTAGCCGAAGAAGAAGAAGTCGGTCATAGTGACCGGCTTTTATAAATTTGCTTCATATAATTATTTCTGACTTGTTTACATGTTCAGTTGCCATTATAGACAGGAAGTGAAGCCTTCAGTAAGACAAGATCGCCTTCGATTTTCCAGTTATTAATTAGAGCTGGCATCAATACTGATTCGCCCTGAATGATTTCCAGATATTGTTCTTGATCGTCCTGTGACCAGACAATATGGCCGGCACCTTCAAGCACTGTTAGTGTCGAGAAACGGTTTAGCTCATCCTGACATTTTATCTCTGTAGACACTGTCCAGCGTTCAACCTCGAAGTACTCATTAAGAACAAGTAATTCGATTAAATCAGAACTCGAATCTCCGGAATAGCGCAAGGTCGGCTGCTTGATCACGCTATCTCCTAATGAGAAGTTGATAACTTCTAATGCCTTGTCAATGTGAAGAGGTCTGGTATTTCCCTTAGCATCCCTGCGATCATAGTCATAAACTCGATATGTCGTATCAGAATTCTGCTGGATTTCACAGATTACAATTCCTTTGCCAATGGCATGTAGCAGTCCAGCAGGAATATCTATGATATCTCCTGGCTTCACAGCTATTTCTCGTAGACATGAAGATATGTTGTCGTCTGCAACTGCCTGAGCGAAGGCTTCACGATCAATTCCGTTATGTGTCCCAATAATCAGACGACTGTCCGTGTGAGCAGCGACAATGTACCACATCTCGTTTTTTCCAAGCTCACCGTGTTCAAGTCGTGAAGCCTGCTCATCATCAGGGTGAACTTGAACAGATAGGTCATCACAAGCATCAATAAATTTGATCAGCAGAGGAAATTTACTGCAATATGGTTCATGATCAAATTGACCCAGAAGTTCAGCATGATGCTGTTCTAAGACCTGAGTCAAAGTTATCCCGGCCAGTTTGCCATTTTTAACTATAGACGGTCCGTTTGGATGTGCCGATATTTCCCAGCTCTCTGCGACGATGCCTTCTTCCGGCAGTTTTTTACCTATTGCTGCCAAAGTGCGGCCGCCCCAGAGATAATCTTTGTAAACGTCTCGAAATTTAAGCGGATAAAGCATATGTCACCTTCTCGTATAATTTATTTTAAGCCATGTTATAATTAAAACAATCTGTCCACTTGTTTGCAAGCTGTAGATCTTTGTAGATGCTTCAAGAGGGCTGTTTAACATTCCAAGGAGGCAAGCCCTTACATGCAGATCAGGTGCGGCACAGATATAATTATGATAGATAGAATAGAAAAGGCCGTAGCTAGACAGGGGCAGGCTTTTGTTGACAGGATATGGACCAGCTCCGAACAGCAAGACTGTGTAGGTGCAGGAAGATTTGCTTCGCTTGCGGCCAGATTTGCAGCCAAAGAAGCTGCAGCCAAGGCACTGGGAACGGGTATAGGTCCTTCGGGTGTCAGTTGGCATGATTTCGAAGTCAGGAAACTGCCTTCTGGTCAACCTGAGTTGAAATTACATGGCGCTGCAGCAACTTTAAGTTATAGCCTGGGTGCGGTTTCTCATTCGCTTAGTCTAAGTCATGACGGTGGCCAGGCGCTCGCCTTTTGCGTGATATTATGTAATCAGGGAGAAAACAATTGAGCTTCAAGAAGAAAAAAGGACAAGGATTTCGACCTCCGAAAAAAATCGAAGAGTATTGGAATTTATATAAAAAGGATATCTATGTTGAGAAACCGGATCGTCGAATGCCTCCATGGTTTGCGCCGTTGATAGTGTTTCTGCTGATCGTAGCCTTGATATTCTGGGCTGCACCAATGGCATTGTCGCGTCTTCAAATAGATATCGGCAAGGATGATGGCGAGGGCAATACTGTCGAGTATCTTTATGATGACAGTTTCAGAGCCGTCAGACAGCCTGTAGCGGACATTTTCGTACAACCTGATATCAAGTCCAGAAGACTTGCCCAGGCCCTCTACAACGAGCCTGTGCAGCTGCAAAATGAGAATCTGACCTGGGGCTTCAATCAGGTACGTCTGCCAGATGGCACCAGCGGTTATATGTTATCGTCTGATCTGTCTGCTGATAAGGACAGTCTTGAACCAGGGCTCGGCTTCTTCAAGGTGATAGTTGTTCAGTCTGCAAAAAGAATTATGAGCCACGCCAGAAGCGGAACCATGCTGGTTGAAGTTATGATGGGCACTGAGTTGATTGCTGATTACCGTGGTGACGGCATACTCAGACTGCGTCTGCCCGATGGTCAGTTTGGCTGGGCTAGTGAAAATGGCATGATGGTTATTGATGCTGAACAAGATATTGAGATAGCTCCTGATGGAGCAAGGTATTTCTGTAGTAGTGCAATGACCTTTCATAGTGTAACGGTTCTTGCAAAAGGGCAATCTCGTTCAGGCATATCAACTGAGGGTATTGCCAGAATCGCAGGCATTGTCAATGGAATAGCTTTGCCGCGAAGTATGAAGGAGCAGATGAGCTCCGGACAGCCTGTTCCGTTGGAATATGAATCACTCCCGACGCAGAATGAGGATGAAACAGATGACAACACTGAATCAAGTGATACAGATACTGAAGAAACTGCGGAAGGACCCGTACAAAAAACACCTCTAAAGCTGGATATACTTCAGCCCGCCGACCTCGTATTTGCTGATGACGCTGCCAATCCCGGGGAACCAGTTTCCATGGCGATCGTGATGGAGAATGGTCAGTTTCTGATGGCAAGACCGGATCGTCAATCAATACAGCTGGTCGATCCATTGCAGATGCCGGGCTGGACTGAGAGAATCATCGCAGTCAGGAGGCTTTATCCCGAACAGGAGAAGGTCGTTCAATAATTCAATAATAATAAAAGAAAAAAGGCGGTCTCATAATAGCTGCATAAGCTATTTATGAGACTGCCTTCAAGCATCTTGCATTAAACCCGTTAAGCGACAAAACTTGTCGTCAACGCAGCTTCAGGACCTCTTGACCGCGTTGGAACGGAGGCACCTGGTGCAAACATGCATCGTTGTGGGAGTACCATCAACAACAGCCTTAACTGTACGGATATTCGGTTTCTGCTTAGTCAAAGCGCGGCGAGAAACCTGTGAACGGGTTATGCTGATTTTTCTGCCGGAAAGTAAGTCTTTCTGACAAATCTCACACTTAGCCATTTGAACACCTCCTTACGTTTTGTGCTAAAACGTGCACAAGGAATAATATCATAACGTAGTTTATAAAGCAAGCATTTCCCAATTTGTATCGAACGCAATTTATGTCTCTGGATTTGCCTGCGGGAAAACGGTCAGACAGCAGTTGTCTCTTTCTGAACCTTGCCTGTTGAAGGCCAAGAACCTAAGCTGCCTGGCAAACCATTATGTATTGCCCCGGTAGGACATTCAGTAATACAGTCACCGCAGTGGGTGCACTTATCATGGTCTATTACTGCTAGTGTCCCATCCATGGTAATAGCATCGAATTGACAAGCCTTGAAGCATTTGCGGCAGCCTATACAGCCGACACCACAGTTTTTTCTGGTTTGTGCTCCAGGCCACTTGTTGCGGCATTGGACAGCGTAGGTATTCTTGTGTTTTGGAATAATGTTGATCAGATTCTTAGGACATTCTTTGACACATAAGCCACAAGCTGTGCAATTATCAGCATTTATCCTGATAATACCGTTTTCATAGTAGATCGCATTGAAGTTACAGACTTCCATGCAATCGCCAAAACCGATACAGCCATAGGAACAGGAATTAGGTCCAGAGAATAGATTGTGAGCAGCAGCGCAGGTTCTTGTGCCTGAATAGTCAAAGCGCTTGCTGGTATGCTCTGTGGTGCCGTTACAATACATATAAGCGACTTTTGGCGTGAAGTCAGGTGCAGCCAGACCGAGAAACTCGGAGAGCTCCAGGGCTGTTGTGGCGCCTCCTACAGGACATTTGGTCGCGTCCTGATTACCGTCAGCTAATGATCTCGCATAACCTTCGCAACCAGTGAAGCCGCAGGCGCCGCAATTGACACCTGGCAGTATATCCTTTATTTTATCAAGTCTGTTATCTACAGGTACTGCAAAAAAACGTGCAGTCAGTAAAATGACTAATCCCAGAGCCAACGCGATAGCGCCGCCTACCGCTACCGGGATCCAGATTGCATTGGCATCGATACTTAGTACCTTTGCTACGGTCGTAGTCTCCGTGACAATAAACCGTAATATTGAAAAAGAAGTTAAATACATTGTCTCCTCCTCTTAGCCGAACAGTTTCTCGATCAATCCTTTGAAGCCAAAGAATGAAATCGCTACCAGAGCTGCTGATACCAGAGTTATCGGCATCCCTTTCATAAATTTAGGCACATCAGCGTGATCCACCTTGCTGCGAACACCGGCAAATATGAATAGTGCCAGCATGAAACCGGCGCCTGCGCCAATGCTGTTGACTATCGCTTCAGGGAAGCTATACTGCTGATCGATATTAAGTATGGCAGCACCAAGGATGGCACAGTTTGTTGTAATAAGAGGCAAATATATGCCCAATGACCTATAAAGAGAAGGAATGGCCTTACGCAGTACAGTCTCGATGATCTGGACTAGTGAAGCGATGACCAGAATAAATATAACTGTCTGCAAATAAGCCAGACCATTTGGGAAGAGCAACAGATTGAAGACCGGCCAGGTGATGGCAGAGGCCACTACCATTACAAACAGAACTGCAAAACTCATACCCATTGCCGTTTTAAGATTCTTAGATACTCCCAGGAATGGGCAAATTCCCAAGAAACGTGACAGCACGAAATTATCAACAAGGATCGCGCTAAATAAAATGATCAGCATTTCCTTCATGATCTGTCACCCCCGTCCTTATCCTGTTTTTCTCTCATTTCGTCAACTGCCTCGTCCATGCCTTGATGCAAACTGCAGGCTCCACAGAGCAGACAGGCGGTTTTATCATTTATTGCTCCAGCACAGGAATCATCGATAGCTGCGTCTGGATTTTTCTTATCCATATGCTCGGAGAGCTTCTGTGCCAACGCGATCAGAATGCCGAAAACGAAGAAACCTCCAGGCGGCAATATCATTATCAGCATTGGTTCGATCGTACCTGTGCCGATCAGCGGCAGCTTGAAGTCCATGATAGAACCGTTGCCCATGATCTCTCTGATCGCACCCATGAGAACCAGTGTAGCTGAATAACCAGCTCCCATACCCAGACCGTCAACGATCGATGGCAGGACTTTGTTTTTGCTGGCAAACATTTCAGCCCTGGCTAGAATAATGCAGTTGACCGTTATCAATGGAATGAATATGCCGAGAGATTCGTTAAGATCAGGCAGATAGGCCTGCATGAGCATCTGTACGATCGTAACGAAGCTGGCGATAACTGTTATAAAGGCAGGTATTCTTACCTTTTCCGGTATAACTGGTCTAAGCAGCGAAATAACGATATTGGAACTTACAAGAACGAAGGTTGCCGCAAGTCCCATGCCGATGCCGTTTTTTGCCGTTGTTGTAACAGCGAGCGTCGGACAAACGCCAAGCATAAGTCTGAGAACCGGGTTTTCTTTGACCAGGCCCTTCGTAAACTCATGCCTTAGAGACATTTTTTTAGTTGCCATTATGATTCACCCCCACTGATCTGGCTATAAAGCTCCAGTCCCTCATTGAGTGACTCTGTGACGGCTCTGGAAGAAATTGTCGCGCCTGACACTGAATCGATAACCTCTTTGCCAGGATCGCCGATCTTAGTGGAATATCTGATTGATATATCTTTGTCGACAAATTGACTTAGAAATTCCTGTTCCTCGATTTTTTTACCTAATCCAGGGGTTTCTTCATTTGCCATGATGCGGACGCCGGATAGTTTGCCTTCTGCGTTCACCGCTGCCATGATTGGTACATCACCGCCGTAGCCACGTGCTGCAGCCGCAAAGAGAGTTCCCAGTTCCTCTCCATCAGGACCATATACTTCATATGCTGCAGTCAGATCCGGCAGCTGTTCGAGATATGGCTCAATATC
>JAAYFZ010000167.1 GCA_012727965.1 Clostridiaceae bacterium | reverse complement strand
TTCATGAGAGCTTCGCCGATCAGCGCCGCGTCATCAGCATCAGGAGCAGGACGACTTGCGACTTTGTCCAGTTCTTCTCTGATAGCATCAGCGGTGCTGGCTTGTTCAGCTGCAGCCTGAGCAGCCAAACGAGCGGCCTCAATCTCAGGTCTAAGAGGGATATATGGGTTTACATGTCCTTTTACACAGGCAATCTTGTCAGCGCCAAGCTCTTCACAGGCGACAGTAACCAGATTCGGTGAATCAGACTGACTCAGCGGCTGTGCGCCGTTGACCAGCTGTCTTGCTCTTTTGGCCACAAGTATCGCCAGAACATAACGATTTTCTACTTTTGGCAATAGTTTTTCCATTGGTGGTTTAACCAACATCAGGGGTTCCTCCTTTTATTTTGACATGATAAGTTTTTCTACACCTGCCATGCGTTCATAACGGCAGCGCTCCGCTTCGGCAATCGACAGAATTTTGCGCGCTGTGATTTGGATATCATCGTTAACAACTACATATTGAAACAGCCTGGCCTTCTCAATTTCTTCTCTGGCCTTCTGCAGTCTCTTCTCTACAACTTCCGGGTTCTCAGTGCCTCTTTTCGTCAACCTTCTTCTTAACTCGGTAAAAGAAGGGGGTAACAGGAACAGTGTAATGGCATCCGGAAAATTTTCCATTACCGCCAAAGAGCCGGGTACGGTTACATCCATGAGCACATCTCTTCCCTGCTCTGTCGCTTCGATAAGCGGCTTGCGCGGTGTGCCGTAAAAATTGCCGCAGTAACTATCATGCTCGAGGATCTCTCCCTGAGCCATCATCTGCTGAAACTCATCCGGCTGGCGGAAGTAATAATGGATTCCATCCATTTCGCCCGGACGCGGCTGACGCGTAGTTACCGAGATCGAATGAATGATCGAAGGTGTTATTTTGCGCAGCTCGGCAATAATCGTACCCTTACCGACTCCGGAAGGACCGGAAACACAAAATACCAGACCCTTCGGTGTGAATTCGCTCATGCCTGGCCCTCCTCCTGCAATGCTGCCTCTAATTCATCAACTGTCAGTGCCGACAGTATCAGATGCTCACTATCCATAACGAAAACCGCCCGTGTCTTCCTACCGGAAGTCGCATCGATCAGCATACCGCGATCGCGTGCATCCTGGACCAGCCTTTTGACAGGCGATGACTCCGGACCGACCAGAGCAACAATGCGTCTGACAGCGATCAAATTGCCGAAGCCTATTTTCAAAAATGTCGAATCAGTCATCAGGCCATCCTTCACTCAATATTCTGGATCTGCTCACGAATCTTCTCAAGCTCGCTCTTCATCGTAACGACCAAACGGGTCAGTTCCAGATCATTGGCCTTCGAGCCGATCGTATTGACCTCGCGATTGATCTCCTGAATCAAAAAATCAAGCTTCTTGCCGACAGGCACCTTCTCCAGCAGCATCTCCTGCAGCTGTACAAAATGACTATCGAGCCTCACAAGCTCCTCATCAACAGAACAACGGTCAGCATAGACAGCAACCTCTGCAGCCAGACGCTGCTCATCATAGAATTCTCTGGCCTTATCGTCCAGGAGCTCCTGTATACGCTGCTGCAGACGCTGTTTATAATCTGCCGGCACTGTCGGGGCACGCTCGGCTACACGGCCGCGCAGCTCGATCAGCTCCTTGAGCTTAAGCTCGATATCACGAACCAGCTTATCACCCTCGGTCCGGCGCATCTCGCACATCTTGTCGAGCGCCATTTCAAGCGCTTCAGACAATAGTGACCAGATCTCCTCTTCGTCGATCTGAACCGCTTCAACACGAAGAACATCATTGAAACGGCCGATCACTGCGGCTGTCAGGCCGTCCGGAACAGCAGATATCTCTGATATCTCGCGAAAAGCCATGGCGTAGGCTTTTGCCAGGCCTGCGTCGGCTCTTACTTTTACTGCGTCTGCTCGATTATCCTCATAGTTGATGAAAATATCGATCTTGCCGCGGGCAAGACGCGCACTGACGTTTTCTCTGATTCTATTCTCAAGAGCGGCCAACAGCCGGGGCTGTCTGACCTGAATATCGCAATAACGATTATTGACTGATCTCATCTCGACTGTTATACGGCGCTCGTCTCGATAAGACTCACCACGGCCGAAGCCGGTCATGCTGTAAGCCATTCATATACCTCATCAATCTCTTTCAAATCGTGCACTTGATTATATACCATGCACGAAAACTACGCAACTGCTTGATATGCTTGTATCCTTAGAGCCTCAGCGGTTTGAAGCCAATTTGATCTGCCGATGCAAGCCAATATTTTATGCCTCCCAGCTCCGTTTCTGACAAAACAAGAGCTGAGCCCGCGGCGTGAATATGACCATAGCAGCAAATATCAGTATCGTACTCCTGCATCAGATCCGTCAGTATAGATGAACCAAGAGTTCTTGTCAGCGGCGGATAGTGCAGACAGACGATCAGGCGCTGCCCTGGCTTGCGTATTGCGGCTGCTGCTTCGAGTGATAATTTTAAGCGGCCAGCCTCACGCAGCAATATTTTTTCGTCAGCGGCAGTATACTCGCTGTCATCAGGTAAAATCCAGCCTCGCGTAGCACAGACCAGATCATCTTCGATCTCCACAGCGTTATTGCGCAAGAAGCCGATTGAATCGAGCTCATGCTGCTGGCAGAAATGCTCCATCTTACGCAGTGAGGTCCACCAGTAATCATGATTACCGCGTGACAACAGCTTGCGTCCGGGCAAAGCATGGAGAAACTGGAGATCGGGCAGTGCTTCGATCAGATGCATGCCCCAGGAAATATCGCCAGGTATGATCACTGTGTCCTCATCGCTGACTGATTCCAGCCAGGCTCTGCGTAGTCTGTCATCGTGATTCTGCCACTGCTGTCCGAAAATATTCATCGGTTTATTAACACCGAGCGACAGATGAGGATCTGCTATTACAAATAGGCTCATTGCTCTTGTCT
>JAAYFZ010000166.1 GCA_012727965.1 Clostridiaceae bacterium | reverse complement strand
CTTGCAGGCTCTTATGTGAACGCGATCGCAACGATGACAAATTTGAATATAGAGCTTTCTACCCCACAGATAGCAATCGATATGGTGGGTGCTATTCTGAGCTATCCTGCCGCTCTATTTGGAGCTATGGGAGATAAACTTCTTCTGATAGAAGAGGATTTCATATCCAGCAATGAAACTATCCGCAGTCATCTGCTGATTATGCCGGAAATAGAATCATTACAGACTATGCTTGAGAGTCTAGGAGTTGCCTGATGAGTCAAACGATAATAGTAGGAATATCAGATCAGAATACAGCTGTTCCGCCTGATTCACTAATCACATATGCACTAGGTTCCTGTGTAGGAATATGCCTTTATGACGGCGCTGTTCGTGTTGCCGGCCTTTCGCATATTCTCCTGCCGGAAGCTTTTCGTGATAGTACTCAGGATGATGACTTCAAGTTTGCAGATCGTGCCATAGAGGCTCTTGTGAAATCAATGGAGAGAAAAGGTTGTCTTCGCAATCGACTTACTGCCAAGATAGCCGGTGGCGCTAATATGTTCGCTACTTCCGGTATAAGTATAGGTGATCGTAATGTAACCACGGTCAAAAAGGAGCTGGAACGTCTGCGAATCAGGCTGCTTGCAGAGGATACAGGTGCTGATTACGGCCGCACAGTAGTTTTCGATCCGACAAGTGGGCAGATGACTGTCAAATCAATTGGCCGCGATAGTAAGGTTTTCTAGACAGGAGCTAATATGGGCATTTTTATCGGCAGTCTGATCAACGCTGTCGCTATTATAGTGGGCGGCTTGGCTGGTTTGGCTGTGCAAAAGGGTATACAGAAGAGATTTGAATCTCTTCTTATGGATGCACTTGCTCTTGTAATTTTTCTTATAGGTCTGATGTCAGCGCTTAAAACACAGAATATTATGCTGATGGTAATCAGTCTGGCGGCTGGCGGATTGATTGGTGAAGCATTGCGTCTTGAAGACCGCCTGCATGATCTGGCTCTATCTGCTGAGAAGCGTTTTCTGCCTGCACCCGCAAATTCTGGTGAAGGCCGTCTGGCTGCAGGCCTTGTTCATGCCAGTTTGGTATTTTGTATAGGGTCCATGGCGATAATTGGATCTCTGGAGAGCGGTCTGGCAGGCAGACATGATACACTGCTGGCAAAAGCTCTGCTTGACGGTATAATTGCTGTGTTTTTTGCTGCATCACTAGGTCCAGGTGTTATTCTCTCAGCGATTCCTGTCCTGATTTATGAAGGTGCTATGACAGCCGGTGCTGCAGCTCTTAGCAATCTGATGACAGAGCCTATGCTGATAGAGATATCAGCAGTTGGCGGTATCCTGATCATGGCTATAGGTATTAACATGTCGCGTCTTAAGGAAATTAAGGTAGTAAACTTGCTGCCATCTCTGATTATTACCGGTTTCTGGCTCTTGCTGCCAATAGGATAGAAGCCAATGTTACAGTATTTTGAGAAAACAGAGACAATAATCTTACAAAACCGCTAAATGTGAAAATTTAAATGTTTTGTCGATATTTTTACCTGTTAAAACAGTTATATACATGATAAAATGGCTAATCAGTATATTCTAGGATTTAATAAATACATGCTTAATTACTTTTATAAATTTGGACTGTGAATTAATAACCCTGAGCTCCATGCATCAATGCCGTGACTTAGTTTCCGGGGGCTTGTTATATGTAGTATAAGGAGAAACGATTTGTGAGATATGTTCCAACCAATTGCCTTAAGCCAGGCATGATATGCGGTAAGAGGATCATCGGCAAAAATGGTCAGCTGCTGCTTAACCTTGGTGCTGTTTTGCAAGATTCCTATATTCAAAAAATAAATGAGCTTGGTTATTCAGGTGTATACATTGAAGATCAATTCTCAAGAGATATTATGATCGATGACATAATATCGGATACACTTAGAGCCAACTCAGTAAAAGCGATCAAAGAGTTGCATACAGGAATAGCCGGCAAGAAGATAGATGCGATGGAAAAACTTGATACTATAAATGTATTGGTTGATGAAATACTGTCAGCTGTTATTTCTAACAAAGGCCTGAATGTTAATTTGATGGATCTGAAGATATTCGACGACTATACCTATTATCATTCGGTAAATGTCGGCGTGCTTGCTGTGTTGGTGGGGACTGCGATGAATATGAATCGCCAGGTTCTGCATGCACTTGGTGTATCAGCAATGATGCATGATATCGGCAAGGTTTTTATTCCCAAGGAGATACTAAATAAACCTGGCAGACTGAGTGTTGATGAATTTGAGATGATGAAGAGTCATTCGGAGAGAGGATTCAATTACCTGAGTGAGCGTTATGCTTTTTCAGATACAACTCTGGACGCGATTCTTGATCACCATGAGCGTAATGATGGTTCCGGCTATCCAAATGGCAAAGCAGGTAATGAGATTTCACGCTTCGGCAGGATAATTGCTATTGCTGATGTATTTGACGCTTTGACCTCTGACAGGCCTTATAGACCAGCCATGTCGCCTTCAGAAGCAATAGAGTTTATTATGGCTGGTGCGGATACATCGTTTGATATGCATGTGCTTCAGGCTTTTCTTGAGAGAATCTCGCCTTATTCACCTGGGACGACCGTTAAGTTAAGTAATAACAGTACAGGTATCGTGCTGAAGAATCACAGAGGATCTAGTCTTAGACCTATGATCAGAGTGATCAGAGAAAATGGCCAGGAAATTACACCGTATGATATTGATTTGACACATGATAGAAATACTCTTGGTATAACCATAATTGGAACAGAGGATATCTGATAAGATACAACTTATTTATTGTATAATATTGTAATTCGGATCATGGAAGTTTGAACTGTCTATGGTCGTTTGGGCGGAGGATCTTTTTTAATGAGTGAAGCTTTTACCATTGTGGCCAAAGTGCTGCCGGTTATTTTTCTGATAATTCTCGGACATTTCCTGAGCAGATTCAGTGTTATCAGCCAAAAAACCGTCGACGACTTGAAGAAGCTGGTAGTAAACCTGACACTGCCGGCTTTGCTTTTCATGGCGTTTGCTGATACGGCTTTTGAGCCCAAGTATTTGCTGATCGTATTGGCAGTGTTTGCTTCATGTGCGGTTATGCTTCTACTGGCCGGTGTGCTGCGTAAGCCGCTGAAGATTGATAACCCATATTGGCCGTCGCTCTATGCTGGATTTGAAACAGGCATGATGGGGTATTCGATTTTTGTTGCTGTTTACGGTGCAGCTGAAATGTATAAGCTGGCCATTATGGATCTAGGGCAAGTTACATTTGTGTTCTTCGTGCTTGTAAGTGTTCTGCGCCGGGTTAATGGCGAAACTGCCGGAGCTGTTAGTCTGATCAAGTCATTCCTAAAGTCTCCTGTTATTCTCTCGATCATATTTGGTATAATCGCCGGTTTAATTGGTTTGCCAGCCTTGCTTG
>JAAYFZ010000165.1 GCA_012727965.1 Clostridiaceae bacterium | reverse complement strand
GTTTTTGCAGCACCTCTTGCATCAAAGCAAGATGTATTTGCGAAAGATCCTTGACCGTTCCGGAAATACGTAGAAAAAAAGATTTCAAGACTCTCATCTGAATTGCTGTATGTTCTTTTGTCAGAAGCTCGCAGCTGAGGCTCCGGTCTTCTTCATTGTATACTTGAGCAAAAACTGAAGTCGCTATTTTTTCGAGGCAATCATCATCCATTGCAAGATTGTCACTAGCTCTAACTATCAAAGGTACAGGATCGTAACCAATTGTTTCCTGCCAGCTGGGCAGCAATATATGCCTGATTCTGTTACGTGTATAGATTGTTTCAAAATTTGTATGGTCATTTCTCCAGGGAATATTATTCTGATCAAGCCATTTTAAGATAACTGTACTGTCAATTTTTAAAAAAGGCCTGATATAGTAGCCATCACGGTTTTTCATTCCCGCCAGACCGCTTAATCCGCTGCCTCTGCTCAAATTGAAAATAAGTGTCTCTGCCTGATCTCGTCGATGATGCGCCAGGGCCACATAGACTGATCCTTCTGTCTCTTGCTGAATGCTAGCCCGACACTTCGCAAAAAACTCTCTTCTAACGGTTCTGCCAGCCTCTTCTAAACTCATAGACAGACTTGCTGCTTCAGCACGTAGATCCAGCTGTTTCTCGAACAGCTTGACGCCTTTCTCATGGCACCATGAACGAACAAGTTCTAAATCCTGATCCGCTTCTTCTCTCAATCCATGATGAATATGAGCGGCTGCCAAACTGAAGCCGATTTTTGCACTCAGAATGTCTAGCACTCCTAGTAGGGCCATTGAATCAGGCCCTCCGGAAACACCGACCAAAATATAGTCGTCTGCCTGCAGCAGGCACTGCTGCAGCAATGTCTTTTCTGTAATTGAGACTAATTCGTCCAAACTCTGCTCCATGCTGATCTTCTTTCAGCCGTATGTTTCTGCCAGTTGATATGAAACAGCCGATTAATACGGCGGTGCTTCAGTAGGATACCGGCCTTCATCCTTCTCAAAAAACATCGTGTACTTAGGCCACCAGCCCAAATGGACCGTTCCTGTCGAGCCTTGTCTGTTTTTGGCAATGATAACATCTGCATCCTCAGTTTCTGTCGGCATGTTATCAGTATCATAATAACTCTCACGATACAAAAACATAACTACGTCAGCATCCTGTTCGATAGCACCGGAATCACGAAGGTCGGAGAGCATCGGTTTCTTGTCTGTACGTGCCTCACAGGCACGGCTAAGCTGTGACAAAGCAATAACTGGAACAGCAAGCTCTTTGGCCATGATCTTAAGTGATCTCGAAATTTCGGAAATCTCCTGTTGACGACTATCTGTCCTTGCGCCTCTATTTCCGCTCATAAGCTGTAGATAGTCGACAACAATTAGGCCGAGCTTATCATCAAGTTTGAGCTGGCGGCATTTTGACATCATTTCCAGTACGCTCGTACCAGAACGGTCATCGATATGAATTGGCGCTCCATAAAGCGAAGGTAAGGCTTTTGATATGCGTTCCCAGTCATCATTTCCCAGTTCACCGGTCGTCAGAGATTTTGCATTTACCAGCGATTGCGCACTAAGCATTCGATTGCCTATTTCTTCTTTTGACATTTCCAAACTGAAAATAGCTGCCGGTACCTGATAGAGTGTAGCGGCCTTCTGCGCGATATTCAGGGCAAAAGCAGATTTACCCATAGCAGGTCTGGCTGCGACTATGATCAGGCCGCCCTGACGCAGTCCGCCAAGAGCACGATCAAGACTAGGGAAACCGGTCATTACATGGCGTTCATGTATCTTGCCATGAGCCATAGCAGCAAGCTCATTGACGGTTCTGCCCATTATATCCTTGAGACTCTCGAAGCCGGAGCTATCACGATTCTCACGAATTTCATAGATTCGCTTCGCAGCAATATCCAGCAGCAAATCTGCCTGATCGCCGTCCTCGAAGCAAAGCCCGCTCACCTCATCCATCGCAGAAATCAGGCGTCTAAGCAGAGATTTCTGTCTGACTAGATCAGCATACTGGGCAGCATTGGCGATGATCGGCACCATGTCCGGTAATGAGCTGATATAAGAGAGGCCGCCGGCTTTTGTCAGTTGGCCTGTACTCTCAAGCAGATCCGATACTGTAAGGATATCTACTGGTTTGCTCGCTAAATAAAGCTCAGTTAATGCTTCATAGATCATTGCATGATCTGGTCTGTAAAAATCCTCGGCCTTGAGCATCGCGGTGATTTCGGCCAGAGCTCTCTTGCCGCTCATTGCGGCCCCAAGCACCGATTGCTCAGCTTGCAGATTATGCGGCGGCACTCGCCCTGAACTCCTGACTGGAGCTTCAGTGCTGGAATTTGTCATAGACAGTCCTCCGGAATTTCAAACTTATATTTCAAATATGTATTTACTGATCAAACAATAAATTAACTCTGGCAAAAGCCAGGCAAAAAAACATTTCTGAATCAGAGAGATGTAACTTTTATGCCGATCTTGACTGTCACCTTGGGATGAAGTTTTACATCAGCTTCGAAATCGCCAAGATTTTTTATCTGTGTCTTGATAGTGATATTACGTTTATCTACAGAGTAGCCGGCCTTCTCTAGCACAGCCGCAATATCCATAGATGTTATGGCACCATAAAGCCTGCCGCCTTCACCACATTTCACCTGAAGTGTGAAAATCTGATCCTTGAGCCTGGCACCGACTTCACGTGCATCTTCAAGCTCGCGCTCAGCCTTGGCAGCTTCAGCTTTCTTTTTGTTTCTAACACTGTTCAGGTTGGCGGGTGTCGCTTCTAATGCCAGATTTTTCTTAAACAGAAAATTTCTGGCATATCCATCGTTAACTTCGACGATATCATCGGCCTTGCCATGACCCTTTACGTCCTGAAGAAGAATAACCTTCATGTCTAATACCTCCAGATTTTGAGTAACCTATATTCTATCATATTATCTTCAACTTTGGATGCTTACGAACCACTCTTGCAAAAATCTTGAATATGTAGTCAGCTTATGCTACACTCCTTCCATAATAAACAGCATGTGTTTGTATGCTTCGGCACTGGCATAAGCCAGGGGAACACGGATGAAAATTCCGGACTATCCCAGTAACCGTGAAGCTGACGAAACGGCAATTACCACTGTCCCGCAAGGGATGGGAAGGTGTCGGATTAGGATGAAGCTAAGTCGGGAGACCTGCTTACACATTTAATGCTCCTGGGGTTGAGAGATCATATCGCGACTTCTTTTTGTCGTTATTTGAGAGCTCCGCAGCATTGCTGTGGAGCTTTTTTGATGCTCCTTCGGATTAGCTGTTTATAAAATATCTTAAGGAGGGATCTTTATGAGATCACAAATGAAAAAACTCAGAATTACGGCCGCGCTGATATTAGTATTGGCGCTTCTGGCGACGGCTTTTGCCGGTTGCTCAGGAACAGAAACAACGGCCTCTGCGGCCAGCTCTGAACCAACTGAAACAACAACAGCTGCAGAGTCAACCTCGACAGAGGCAGCAACTGAGACAGAAACAGAAGCTAATGAGAGTACCAAAATTAATTTGACTGACATGAAG
>JAAYFZ010000164.1 GCA_012727965.1 Clostridiaceae bacterium | reverse complement strand
TTTTTCTTCTATTATACCACAGTGCGAGATAGTACGGTGTTACAATTGTGTTTCATTTGACAAAAAAATAGGGCTTAACGCCCTGTTCTCAATACTTTCTTTATTTACTTCCTTTTTTCAACTGTCAAACTCCCGGATACCCGCTGCGCTAATTTCAATTTTGCTATTTTTCGCAGGCTTCGCAGCAATCAATTCGCTTTCCAAGCATTCTGAAGACTAGTTGAATGAATAGTATGATTTAAGAGTATAATTGACTCTGATAAATGTTTTATAAGAACGAGGTATGGTTATGGACGAGCATTATAACGTTGTAATAATTGGTGGTGGGATAGCCGGAGTGACTGCGGCGGAAGCAGCCCGTAGTCAGAATTCAGAAATATCAATTTGCATAATATCGCAGGAAACATATTTACCATATTACAGATTGCGCATATGTGAAGTGATTGATAATCCAAGCGTTAAAGATAGTCTGCTTCTGCATCCTGAAGAATGGTATCAGGAGCGCAATATACATATTTATCTTAACAAAACAGTCTTCGGGGTAGCGCCTGATAATAATGAAATAACTCTATCTGACAATTCACGAGTATCATACGATTCGCTGATAGTCGCGTCTGGCAGTATAAGCTTTGTACCGCCTATTCAAGGTATCGGTCGTCCGGGGGTTCATACCTTATGGACTATGGCAGATGCGCTGGAGGTTGAAGCGATACTTCGCGATAAGAAGAAAGTTGTTGTAATTGGTGGTGGCTTACTAGGATTAGAGGCAGGCTATCACTTCAGTCGCATGGGTATAGCTACCACTATTGTAGAAAAAATGCCAAGGCTTCTATCAAACCAGCTGGATGAAGCCGGATCAGAAATATTTATGCGCAGAGTTAGAAGTTGTGGTGTAAATGTCATTACTTCTGGTGATATAGTTTCGATCAAAGGAGCCGATGAATCTGACGATTCACCAGTAACAAGCGTTCTGTTAGCGGATGGCTCGGCGCTGGAGGCTGATCTTGTATTAGTAAGCATAGGCGTAAGAGCAAATAGCGAGCTGGCCCGTTTGGCCGGTATTAGCGTTGAAAAGAGAATAAAGACAGACAATCACATGCGCACATCTATACCTAATATATTCTCAGCAGGAGATGTAGCAGAGCCCAAGAACTTCTGGTTTGGCCTGTGGTCTGTATCGCGCGCACAGGGTAGAGTGGCGGGTATAAATGCTGCAGGTGGAGATGAAGTTTTCGAACTTAGTACGCCTCCTTATGTGTTAAATACCATGGATACCAAGGTTGCTGTTCTGGGTGAACAAGGCATGTTAAGTGAGCCTCAGTATGAGCTTGACGTGTTAATGGATACCAACAGCGGCAACTACAGGAAGCTCGTTTATAGAGAAGGCGTTTTCCGTGGCTTCATTCTTGTTGGAGATACTCATGAATTCTCGAAGCTCCAGAAGGAAATCAAGAAAACATGATAAGCAGATACTGAGAGCCAACCAGATATTTATCGATTGATCAATCAATCGCGAATCACATCTATCCACTCCTGAGGGATTACTTTGATTCCATATTTAGCACCAAGCAGCGCACCGATTATCATTGCTCTGGTAGCGGAATCGCCGCCTATCATAACGTTGAGCTTCATAGCTTCCTGATAATCCTCGGTTTGTTTAAGTACCGCGAGTATCACAGGAAGAGCGTGTTTGGCGTGACAGCTCTGACCAAGATTTTCAGCAATTGCTTCTGCAGAAAAATCCTGCAGTGATCCAACTGTATCGAAAGATGCGAGAATCAGCTTCATATCATACTCGTCCTCTGCGATCATCTGAATCTTTGCCTTTTCAAGTACTTTAAAAACGGACATATCATCATCTTTGGCATCAAGAATTTTCTGTAGAGCTGTGGCAAAGAGAACTGTTATGGCAGTTGCCTGTCTGTTGTCATGCGTCATTCTACTCTGATCTATAGCGGCAAGCATAGCCTGTTGTGCATCTTCAAGCCAATAATAAATAGCGGCAAATCTGGCTGTACCACCTAGCTCGTCAGAACCTGAACCAAATAGAATATCATTTTGCAGCGCAGAATATGTCTCTTTACTTGCCCCATCCATATAGCCTTCATAGCTGCTCATGAATCGCAGCCACTCTTGTCTGTATTCATTAGGGTCATAAATACCTGCATTATCAGCAAGGTGCTGCCAGAGATTACGAGCCTGATCTCCATAGTGAGTTTGATCGCCTAGCTTCTTATTCTTGTGGAAGGTATCCGGCAGAGGATTTTGAGGCCTGTTGTAATCAGGAAAACTTGATTTCAGCTTATTCACATCATAAATCCAATGACCACCCAGCACAAAAGCATCGCCGGTGATGCTGCCCAGCCATAGCGCATTTCTTCTGTCAGTCTTGTTTAAGTTTTTCGTATTCATGTATGCTTCCTCCTTGAGTAAATTAATGCCTATGCTATAGATTACAATCAAATTTTATAGTATTGGAATAGTAGTTGCACTGCTTAACAACTTGAGTATAGTACAATTCTCTTGATATATATTGTTTATGAGTATTATTGGAATATATGTTACGGAGGTCTCAACATATAATGAGCAGACAAAGAATTTTGGATATGAGTTTTGAGAGTATATTCCTTTATAAGTCAACCTGCTTTGTTATTTTGATAGTGATTGATTTTTTGCTGATAGGGTATTAATATTTAGACATCCATACAATAATACTGCCTGTGAAAAGGGATGTGAAGAATATGACAGAAATGGTGATGACAAATTAAAACTTCATAACTAAGAATGGTTATCTGAAAGAGAAAAAATCTGGTGACAATAGTGGTTGCTTACAGAATCGAAAGAAGTCATTGCCCATCTCTTTCAAAACAATGAGCGTATCTTCCTTGCTCATATTTCCTTGATGAATCGTGTATATATGTTCGCCTGTTTCTTTTGTCTCATACATCATGAAGCCGTTTCTAGCTGCTGATTCTATATCAGCGGGCACATAGGCGAGCCATCCTCATTGAAGAAAAACTGAGTTGGGATCGCCTGTATAGGCAACCCGGCAGTTGCCTGTCCGTTTTTCCAGACATCAACAAATTTAACGACAGCTTTGCCGCGCAGTTCCTGATTGAGCTCAATCAGAAGCGGTGCCATCTTTTTGTATGGATCACAGGAGTCCGCACCGAAATCGACGATCACAGGCAGACCATGAGAGAGCGTCTTCTCTAAATTAAAATCATTTGTTGCGTCGAGATCGAATTCTGCTGTGGCATACTCGCCTTCTGCCGGGTCCGCGGTAGTTTCTGCTGGAGCTCCGATTGGGTTTTTAAGAAATAGAGAATTATAACTACTACACCAATAAGTATAGGAATAAAGATCTTATATATCTATTTCATATCATCACGCCGTGATTTCCGGCTCCGGAGGGAACCAATCGGTCGTCTTATTAGCGATTTTCACAAGTGTCAGCATGACAGGTACCTCAACGAGTACTCCGACAATAGTTGCCAAAGCTACAGGAGAAGTCGGTCCGAATAGAGAAATCGCGACTGCGACAGATAATTCAAAGAAATTGGATGCTCCAATCATTCCGGCCGGTGCGGCAATACAGTGGTAGAGCTTAAGCTTGCGCGAAGTGAGATAGGCAATGAAGAAAATGAGGAAGGTCTGAATCGTCAGAGGTATAGCGATCAATAGGATATGTAAAGGGTTGCTCAATATAACATCAC
>JAAYFZ010000163.1 GCA_012727965.1 Clostridiaceae bacterium | reverse complement strand
GTCCCCATTGATTCGATGGCACATTATAGGTGATATAGCCATCGGCAGATTCACGCAAAGGCGCTGTATATACTTCTCCATCAGGTACATTTCTCCTGCCATAACAGCAGACAGCAGGCAATCCTTTGATTGAAAAGGCCAGCTCGGTGCCAGGAGCTGAAATTCTGACCTGATCAGCTGCCTCCATACGTGCAGCCAATAATTTTTCGGCTTCATATAGTTTCTGATAATCAATCAAACTAACAGACAATACATGATCAAACCATTCTTCATAGCTACGTCCGGCCTTCTGCGCCTGAGCCTTAGTAGGCCAATAGAAAAGTGACCATTGACGATTGTTAATGATGCAGTCTGAAGCTTTTTCCGAGGCTTTTGCCGTCATCTCTAGCTTGCGCGGATCAACACCACTGAGTTCCCGATCATTGCTCTGAGCTCGGATCGTCAGATAGCCCTGGATATCCTGACAGCGCTGATATTCCCAATCGCCAGTCAGCTTGAGAAATTCTGCTGTTTCCGCCCTGTCTGGATCGAGTAATTCATAATTCTGTCTGGTTATTTCCTCATCCTGCCACTGAGTCAGCAGATAGAGTCCCAGCTCAGCCGCTCTTCTATACAATGCCATCACCAGAGGTTTGGCCTCGACCGAGGCTCTTATCTGGACGATATCTCCAGCCTTAAGCTGCAATGAATGTCCAAGCAGCGTACCTGCCAGCTGTTCAAGTCTTGAATCTCTCATCTACGCCCTCAGATCCTGATCAAACGGGCATCAATACCCTCAAGAGCAGACAGATCAGCGGCAAATTTATCAAGATCCGCCTGGCCGGAGACCAGCTGCAGAATGATAAGTCCATCATTCGCGCAAGCATCTCCTGCTTCGTGCAATCCAAGTCTGGTCCGAATACTGCAGCCATATTCAGAAAGAACCTTCTGCAGAGCTTCTGCCTGATGAAGTCTGTGGTTTACTTTTACGATCATAATATTATGATTTCCCATTCGGATATCCTCCTGTACAAATATGCTGCCACAAGGCAGCTTGAAGTTACGATCTGTCTATATTTTAGCCCTGAGCTGTCGATAAAACAACTGTAACAGGCTTTATATCATCTGTTTAAGCGCCTCAACATTTTTGATAACAAATGAAGACCGATAGAAGTCAATTATACCTTCATCGCGCATACGGCCTAGTTCACGCGACATCGACGGTCTTGAAACATTGAGAAAATCAGCCAGGGCCTCACGGTTCATTGGCAGATCGAAGGTAGTGCGCCCGTTTTTTAACGATTGCTCCATTAGAAAATTCGCCAGCTTCTCACGCATGCCGCGCAGCTTGAGATAATTTATGCGTGAATTCATATGAAGCGCCTTGCGTGCCACGATCTTCAACATGTTTTCAATTAGAACCTGATGAGAAGCACAGACGCGGCAGCATGGCTTGCTGATCCTCTCCACTCTTATGAAAACGACACTGCTGTCATCACCGGCAAGTACAGTGTTAGCCCAGCGGTCTATATTGGCAAAAGCCGAAACCTCCCCAAACATATCTCCTGGCGAAAGAACATTTACCAGGAAGCGATTTCCAGCATAGTCCTCTTTTTGAATATGTATCTCACCTCGGACTACTATCCCAATAGTTGTCTGCCGATCACCGGCCTGAAAGAGAATATCACCCTTGATGCATTTTGTCTCAGATGCACTGAAGCAAGGCATCATACCGATAATATCCTCATCCTGCAGACTGTTAAATAGACCAGTCTGCTTGAATTGCGGTAAATACTGTTCAAACATGAATCACCCTCCGGAAACTTATGTAGCCATGGCTACGTTGTCATGTCCGTGATTATAGTATACTCTGACATGACAAGCAACTAAGAAGGAAACAATATATATAAGTGAGGGAAATAAATGGCTGTACTGGAAAGAGACATAATCCATATCGATGAAGAGAAATGTAATGGCTGCGGCCTCTGCATTACGGGTTGTCATGAGGGTGCTCTGGCAATGATAAACGGCAAGGCCAAACTAGTATCGGAAGCATATTGTGATGGACTCGGAGCATGCCTGCCGGCTTGTCCGACCGGAGCTATTACGGTTAAAAAACGCAAGGCAGAAGAATTTACGATGCCGGCACCGGGTTCACCTGCTGATCTCGAAATGAAGCAAAATGCGGCTGAGGATGCTCTACGTAGAGCATCAGCTCCAGTATTTTCAGGATGCCCCGGCAGTCAAGCCCGCTCCATGAAGAGAGAAGATAGTTCAGAAAGGTCTGTATCTGCTGCACCTGCCAATCAAGCGGTTTCAGAACTGCAGCAGTGGCCATGCCAGCTTAAGCTGCTGCCTGTACAAGCTCCGTATTACCACAATGCCCGCCTGCTGATCGCAGCAGACTGCGCGGCTTTTGCCAGGGCTAATTTCCATCAGGAATTTATCAAGGGACATATAACAGCTATCGGCTGTCCCAAACTAGATGCCGGCAATTATGCTGATAAGCTAACGCAGATCCTAAGTCTTAATGATATCAAGAGTGTGATGATCGTCCGCATGGAAGTTCCTTGCTGCGGCGGTTTGGAGATGGCAGCTAAACAGGCTCTGCAAGCCAGCGGCAAAATGATTCCCTGGCAGGTCGTAACCATAAGCACAGACGGTAGGATTTTGGAAGATTAACATAGTTATATACGTCTATATGATCTTGAACAGACCGATAAAATAAGCTAAACAAAATCACAGGAGGATTTTTATTTATGTCAGACATGCTCTGTTTCCAATGCGAACAAACAGTCCCAAACAAGGGCTGCACCACCGTAGGTGTTTGCGGCAAAGGACCTTCAACCTCAGCACTGCAGGATGAACTCACTTATGCTCTGATCCGCTATGCGATGATCATGGAAGATCAGGATATAACTGATTTCGACGCCAGACTGATGATGGAAGGCCTGTTTACAACAGTTACAAATGTCAGCTTCGATGACGATAGTCTGCAGAAGATGATCAATCTGGTCGAGTTCACTATCGAAAATCGCAGCCCCATTAATGAAGGTTGCGGCTCTTGCTGCTCCTGTGTTCCTCAGCCTGATATCTTCAGTGCTGATGAGCTCTTCATCGGCGATCCGGACCAGGTATCGCTGCGTTCACTGCTGCTGCTTGGTCTGCGCGGCATGGGAGCTTATGCATATCATGCTTATGTTCTTGGTCGTACTGACAAAGAAGTAAATGAGGCTCTCTTCATCAATATGAGAGCTGTCGGACTTAATCATAGTGTGGCCAACTGGCTCGATATCCTGATGCAGTTCGGCAAGGACAATTTCCGCTGCATGGAGCTGCTTGACGCTGCCAATACCGGCGCTTACGGCAATCCCGTACCAACAGAAGTTACCACCATCATCGAGAAGGGGCCTTTTATCGTTGTATCAGGTCATGACCTGCACGATCTCAAGCAGCTGCTCGATCAGTCAGCTGGCAAGGGCATCAATATTTATACTCATGGCGAAATGCTGCCGGCACATGGTTATCCTGAGCTCAAAAAATACGAGCATCTCAAGGGCAATTTTGGTACAGCCTGGCAGAATCAGCAGAAGGAATTCGATGGAGTTCCCGGCGCTTTTCTCTTCACGACTAACTGCCTGATGCCGCCTAAGGATTCCTACAAAGATCGCGTATTCACAACAGCTGTTGTCGAATATCCCGGTCTGGTTCATATCAATGATACAGAAGATGGCAAAGATTTCTCGCAGGTGATCGCCAAGGCTCTCGAGCTCGGCGGCTATAGTGAAGAAAAATACATGACCGGCATCAACGGCGGTACAGTTCTGACAACTGGTTTCGGTCACCATACAGTGCTCAGCGTAGCTGATCAGGTAATAGGCGCGGTAAAAGGCGGCGACCTCAAGCATATCATGCTGGTCGGCGGCTGCGACGGAGCTAAACCAGGACGCAACTACTATACTGATATTGTTGCCAAGTCACCTGCAGATACACTTATCCTGACATTAGCCTGCGGCAAGTTCCGTTTCAACGATCTCGACATCGGCAAGATCGGACCTTTCCCGCGTATCATGGATATGGGGCAATGCAATGACTCTTACTCAGCAATCAAGGTTGCTGTAGCTCTGGCCGAAGCTTTTGAGACAGATATCAACAGCCTGCCGCTGACACTTGTACTCTCATGGTATGAGCAAAAAGCAGTTTGTGTTCTGTTGACACTGCTGGCACTCGGCGTCAAGAATATTTACCTCGGCCCCACACTGCCTTATTTCGTATCGCCTAATGTTCTGAATGTACTGGTTGAGCAATTCGGCATCCGTCCGACAACTACTGCCGAAGAAGATCTTAAGGCGATCCTCGGCTAATAGCTAGCTAGCTCTTACATAACTATCTTTTTTGATAGTTTTCATACATCAACAAAACCGCTCTCCTCGTCTGCGCTTCCCCGCGGCAAATGAGGTCAGAGCGGTTTTTTGCTTCTTATGTAACCGAATCACTTGTTTAGACGCAGGCAATGACTTAATATTTACTATGTAAGAAAATTTGCATATCGTTCAGGAGGTATATTTTATGTATGATTTGGTTGTAATCGGCAAGGGTCCGGCAGGACTAAGTGCAGCTATTTATGCTGTTAGAGCAGGATTGTCGGTTCTAGTAATAGGCAGAGACTATGGAGCCTTGGAGAAGGCTGACAAAATTGAGAATTATCTTGGTTTCGAACAACCTATCTCAGGTCTGGAATTACTTGCTGCCAGTGAAGCGCAGGCTAAGAGACTCGGTGTCGAACTGATCGTAGATGAAGTTACAGGAGTCAGCTGGATGGAGCATTTTGAAGTTCATACTTCGAAGAGTTCTTTTGAGGCTGTTTCTGTCGTACTTTCTACCGGCATACCAAGGCGCAAGGCATCTGTAAAAGGCATCACTGAATATGAGGGTAAGGGTGTAAGTTATTGTGCCACCTGTGACGGGTTCTTCTATCGCGGCAAAAGTGTCGCTGTTATTGGCAGCGGAGACTATGCTCTGAAAGAAGCTAGCGAACTTAAGCCTTTTGCCGCCAATATATATTTGATGACAAATGGACGTGATTTCGAAGGAACTTTTGCTGATGAAAAGATCATACTTGATAAGAGGAAGATCGCAGCAGTGCGCGGAGAGGATGACAGAGTTGCCGGATTAGACTTTGAGGATGGCAGCAAGCTAGACCTCGATGGCATCTTCGTCGCTGAGGGCACAGCATCTGCGCTTGATCTGGCACTTAAGCTCGGGCTGGACAATGACGGTAAGGTTATCCTTACTGATGGCGGCCAGGCAACTAATCTACCTGGCGTATTCGCAGCTGGCGATTGCACTGGCGGCCTGCTGCAGGTAGCGGTGGCTGTTGGCGAAGGAGCGAAGGCCGGCATGTCGGCAGCGACTTTTGTCAAAGAGAGCCGCGGTGAAAAAGCGCCTAAGCTCCAATGGGGCGGTTGAGTCAGTTCATTTTTATTTGATCACATAAACTAGTTCATGATCATGCCC
>JAAYFZ010000162.1 GCA_012727965.1 Clostridiaceae bacterium | reverse complement strand
GTCTTCCTAGAACATTGATCAGCTGACCTGTCTGGTTATTACCAATGTTACTGACTGTAATTAGTCGTCCATACACCAGCAGCAATAACAGTGCCAGTGTTGTGAAAACGATTATTCTACTAAGTATAATCCAACGAAAATTTAGATTTGCTCGATTCATCAAATTTTGACGCCCTTCTCTATAGTCTAATCCATATTTACTTTCGTATAGCTTTTTCTTAACTTAAGTAGAAATAATACCTTGTGAAATAGATTGCTCATTTTACACATTTATGTGTTTTTAATTAGCCTTTTCTGGGTTATTATGTACTAAGAGCATTAAGAGAGGAGCTGCTAAATGATACAGCAGAAGACAAATTGTGGCTTCCGCACGGTGTTTCGAGTCAGATACTATGAAACAGATGCAATGGGAATAGTTCATCATTCAAATTATTTGCGCTGGTTTGAGCTAGGGCGGACTGAGTACCTAAGATCAGTTGGATTGCCTTATCGCGCATTGGAAGAACAGGGAATAGCTAGTCCCGTGACAGGCATACGCTGCCACTATCATAAGCCCGCAAGATATGATGATGAAATAACTTTGAAGGTAGTTGTCAAGGCATACAAAAACACCAGGCTGACCATGGCATACGAGATATTCAGAGATGAGCTGCTTCTTTGCAGTGGAGAGAGCGACCATGCATTTATCTATGAAGGCCGTCCGGTCGCACCAAGAAGAAGCTTGCCTGATCTTGACAAAATACTGAGTAAATGTCTGCAAAGCGATTCAACTGAGGTTTAAGCAGAAAATTAGCCGGTTTAAAACAAATATATAGCAAAAAGAGTAATGCCAGCCGCAGATTAAGAGGAGGAACACATGATCATTCAAGACGAATACATCACTTTTACAATCGGCAGACAGAAAAAAATCGCGCTGATAGCGCATGACAGCAAGAAGCAGGATCTTGTTGAATGGGTGCTGGAAAATAAGGATCTTCTCAAGAGCCATTTCTTATGCGGGACAGGAACTACTGCTCGTTTGATCGCTGAGCATTCAACACTACCGGTAAAAGCATATAACAGCGGCCCTCTTGGCGGCGATCTGCAGATAGGTTCACGAATTGTTGAGGGAACAGTTGATTTTGTTATCTTCTTCTGGGATCCGCTTGAGGCACAGCCGCATGATCCGGATGTCAAGGCACTTCTAAGAATTGCAGCTGTTTATGATATTCCCATTGCGAATAATAGAGCGACTGCAGATTTCTTGCTGACATCAAAATATATGAGCGGTGAGTACGAGAGAAAAGTTATCAACTATAATAGAAATATCAACAGCAGACTTAAGAAGCTCATGGAAGAGTAGCAAGGGGCACAGAACTATATCGGATTATTATAGAGGCCGTTCAGCGTTTGACAGTAAGCTGGCCGGCCTCTATAATTACTTGTGTACCACCCCCTGGAGGGTGGGGTACCACAGAAGTGAATTTGCCCTTGCAAAATAGTTCGATAGATAGTGGGAGTTGAAGTTAATGAAGACAAAATATGATGTACAAGGTATGACCTGCTCAGCATGCTCAGCAGCTGTCGAGAGAGAGGTTGGCAAGCTTGAAGGCGTAAACTCAGTATCGGTAAATCTGCTGTCAAATAATATGATCGTTGAATACGATGAGTCTGTTATGACCGGTTCGGTTATTGAGCAGGCTGTCAGCAGTGCCGGCTACGCTGCAGCGCCGTCTGGGGCTGCTTCTGCCGCATCTGACAACCGGACAGAGGATAAGCAGGGTGTTGTGCGAAACATTCATGCAGATGCTGAGAAAAAAATGAAGATCAGATTGATTATATCTTTTGCTTTTCTAATTCCGCTCATGTATGTTTCGATGGGCCATATGTTGAAATTTCCTTTGCCATCCTGGATACATGGGTCCGGTAATGAGATCAGTTTCGCACTGACGCAGCTGCTTCTTACTATTCCAATTACAGCTGTTAATTTCAGCTTCTTCCGTAATGGTTTCAGAGCTCTCTGGCGCAGACATCCCAATATGGACAGCCTGATTGCTGTAGGTTCAAGCGCTGCTCTTGTCTATGGAGTATTTGCACTCTACAGAATAGGTTACGGAATGGGACATGCTCTGCCTGATTTAGTCATGAAATATTCAATGGATCTGTATTTCGAGTCTGCTGCAACAATTTTGACACTTATTACTCTGGGCAAATATCTTGAGACCAGATCGAAGGGTAAGACCTCTGAGGCAATTGCCAGACTGATAGATCTGGCACCGCAGACGGCTGTGGTGCTTCGTGATGGCAAAGAAGCTGAAATTCCGGCTGAAGATGTTCGCAAGGGCGATATTGTAATTGTTAGGCCTGGTTCATCGATTCCTGTTGATGGCGTTATAGTTCAAGGTCAGACTGCGATTGATATGTCTGCTCTGACAGGCGAGAGTATGCCAGTGGATAAGCAGGTTGGAGACAGCGTGGCTGCAGCAACAATTAATCAAACCGGCTATATCCGCATTGAAGCTGTGAAGGTAGGCGAAGATACTGCTCTGTCCCAGATCATCCGACTCGTAGAGGAAGCAGGATCTTCAAAAGCACCTATCGCCAGACTAGCCGACAAAATCAGCGGTGTTTTCGTTCCAACCGTGATCGCGATAGCTCTTATCTCAATGGTTGTCTGGCTAATAGCAGGCCAGAGTTTCGAATTTTCCTTATCAATAGCTATTGCTGTCCTGGTCATAAGCTGCCCCTGTGCTCTTGGCCTGGCAACACCTGTAGCCATCATGGTTGGCACCGGTGTAGGAGCAAGAAACGGTATGTTGTTTAAATCAGCTGAGGTACTGGAGATACTTCATAGCGTGGATACGATAGTCCTGGACAAAACGGGCACAATTACTGAGGGCAAACCTCGAGTTACAGATGTTATAAGTGCCGGCAAAATGAATGAAAATGAGCTTTTGGCGTCGGCTGCAGCTATTGAAAAACCGTCAGAGCATCCTCTGGCCGCTGCAATTATTGCTCATGTGGAAGAGAAGGGTATAGATATTGAGGATGTATCAGAGTACGAAGCACTGTCTGGTCGAGGATTGAGAGCTGTTCTTGGTGGTAAGACCTGGTTGGCCGGAAATGCTGCTCTGATGCAGGAAAACTCAATTGATATGTCTGTATGGAGTAATCAGGTTAATCAGCTGGCAGAAGAAGGCAAAACACCACTGATATTTGCTCGTGAAAGAGAGATCGTCGGTATGATCGCAGTTGCAGATGTTATAAAAAGCGGCAGCAAAGCAGCGGTCAAAAAAATGCGTGAAATGGGACTTAATGTCATAATGCTTACAGGCGACAATGTCAGAACCGCTGAAGCTATCGGCCGCGAGGTCGAAGTAGACAGTGTAAGAGCTGAGGTCATGCCTGCTGACAAAGACCAGGTTATCCAGGTATTGCAGCAGCAAGGACGTCGCGTCGCAATGGTTGGAGATGGCATTAATGATGCGCCTGCTCTTGTACGTGCAGATGCAGGATTAGCTATTGGTGCGGGTACCGATATCGCTATCGAAGCTGCAGACCTTGTATTGATGCGAAGCGACCTGATGGATGCGGTGACAGCGGTCAGATTAAGTCACAAAACTATCAGAAACATCAAACAGAATCTCTTCTGGGCTTTTTTCTATAATATCGTCGGTATACCACTGGCCGCAGGCTTATTCATTCCGATCAATGGCTGGCAGCTAAGCCCGATGTTTGCGGCAGCGGCTATGAGTCTAAGCTCGATATGTGTTGTTCTGAACGCATTAAGGCTTAGGAGCTTCAGGTAAAAAATACAATTACACAAGACTAGCGGTCGCATTAATTACGACTTGCTCATATATCAGGAGGAAGAAAAAATGGCTGGAAAAATTAAAAAAGTAATGAAAATCGATGGTATGACATGCGGACATTGTCAGGCAAGAGTTGAGAAAGCTCTAAATGCCATAGATGGTGTTTCTGCGGAGGTCGATCTTAAGAAGAAGCTTGCGAAAATTGAGCTCAATTCAACAGATATCAGCGATGATACGCTCAGGAACGCTGTAACAGAGGCCGGCTATGAGCCGCTTGCTATCGAAGCGAAAAGAGGATTGTTCAAATGAAAGCTGATCATGAAAAGGTCAAGTCGCTGCTCAAAACAGCACGCGGGCAGATCGATGGTTTGTTGAAAATGGTAGATGATGATCGTTACTGTATGGATGTCTCACATCAGCTTCTGGCTGTTCAGGCAATATTACGTAAGGCAGACCGCGAGGTAGTCAAAGCACATCTTCAGAACTGCGTTCGTGAGGCTTTTGCCGAGGGCCAAGAGGAAGAAAAGATTAATGAGATTCTTACCCTTGTGGAGAAGCTGACAAAATAACAGGCAGCTCAAGCCAGAATTCAGTATGTTCATCTTCGCTTAAAACGCCATAATTTGAGCCGTGTTGATCCATTATGCTTTTTACGATAGCCAAACCAAGTCCAGTTCCGATTGGCTCATCAGCTCTAAGCTGATTAGATCTGTGAAATCTATCCCAGATCGCGGACAGCTCGGAAGGTGGAATCTCTGGTCCCTGATTAATAATAGATAAGCGTAAAACATTTTGATTGAATTTTGTTTGCGTCTGCATCTTGATCAATATTTCAGAGGCTTCATATGAGTATTGGATCGCATTAACAACAAGATTGAAAATAACCTGCTGCAGACGTTTTCTGTCGAAAAAGACAATTGAATCAGCTCCTTCAACCAAGAGACTGAGTTTCTTGCCGGAGATATGTTGATCAAGTTTAAGCAGTACGTCATCAAGCAACGGTCTGAGGGCAAAGGCTACAGGGTCGAGCTTGATGGTTCCTGCCTGCAACTGAGAATAATCAAGGATATCCTGAACGATAGATCTTAGTCTCTCAGACTCATCAATAATTAGATCAAGACTGGCGTTTCTCTTAGCGTCATCAGGCCAGCTGACATCCTTGACTGTTTCGGCATACCCTCTAATGATGGTCAAAGGCGCCTTGAGCTCATGCGAAACATTTGCGATCAGCTCCTTCTGCAGTTGATCATTTCTCTTAAGCTGAGCAGCCATTGAATTTAGAGATGAAGTCAGTCTACCAAGTTCATCAGTTGAATTGACCTCAAGCCTGATATCATAATCGCCCTTTTCGATTTGATTGGCGGCCAAGGTAACTGCCTGAACTGGGCCTGCCAGGCGTTTGCAAGCCAGGCGGAGATTATACCGGCCAGGCATATCAACACTATTGTTATCAACCAGAGCTGTTGTCTAAGCAGCCTGGAAGCCTCATCGGCATCAGCAAGTGAAAACACGGCAAAAATAGTTGAGCCATCCTCCGCAGGAGTACCAATAACCGCATAACGAACACCAATATGATCAGCGCTGACAAAGCTTGTTTCTGTTTTCACTAGGGGAAGCATGCTTTGCGCTTTTCTCTGCATCATGCCCATCATGGGCAAGCCTTGTGCGCGATAAGTTATTGTATTGTTCTCGTCAATAATCAACAGGCTGGAGGCTGTCTGCTCTTCGATATCTTCAATTGAGCTGTTTGAGAAATTGCTAAGCGCATTTTCGACAGTCTTGATTTTGCCTTTGACATAACTGTCACGCAATAGTCCGGCCTGTATAAGCCATATCAACGATACAGTAAGCACCGCCATCAGCAAAAAAGAAAAAAACAGTCTGCTGCTTATCCTCTTGAAACCACGAATCATCATTTTTCGACCTCGAATCTATAGCCTGTTCCCCAGACTGTTGCCAGTAAATCACGTCTATCACCGAGCTTTTCCCTAAGACTCTTAATGTGTGTATCAACAGTTCTGCTGTCGCCGACATAATCGAATCCCCAAACCTGATCGAGTAAATGATCCCTGGTAAAAGCCTGGCCCGGATGTGATGCCATGAAAGCAAGAAGATCATATTCCCGAGGGGTGAGAGTGAGGATGTTATCGTCTATTAGGACTCTATGGGCAGACATATCGATTCGAAATGAACCGAAAACAAGCGATTTTTGCTCGTTTTCATAAGCTCCGGACCGCTTAAGAAGTGCTTTCATTCTGGCAATTAATTCACGGGGACTGAATGGTTTACCTATATAGTCATCAGAGCCCAGTTCGAAACCAAGCAGCTTGTCATATTCCTCATCACGGGCTGTCAGCATTATTACAGGTACGCTGCTGTTTTCTCTTATCTTCTTGAGAACTCCCCAGCCGTCAAGTCCGGGCATCATAACATCAAGCACGACCAGAGCATAGACATGCTTATCAAAAAGACGCAAAGCCTCGAGACCGTTAGCAGCCTTATCAAAATGCCAGCTCTCTGCCTGCGCGTATTCAGCAATCATATTGCTGATTTTTATATCATCATCAACGAGTAATACTTTTATCATGTATTCATTATAATGCCAGCAAACCATAATATGTGTGAGGAATTACACGCAAAATCAAAAAAAGCCCTCACAATTTCAACACATACAAGCTTTATTATGAGATTAAAGACAGCAGAGGTTGACTTGCTCGATGAGTTCAAAGCAGCAAGAACTGATGCTATGAAAGCTCGTCTTGAGCAGGCAGTTGAAGATGAGAGGATAACTCAGGCTGAGGCAGACGCAAGATTACAGGAGCGCACAGAGCGCATGTCAGAATGTGAAGGCGTACCTGGTGAGTGTCAGCCAGCCAATGGCTCAAGAGGCCTTAAGCTTGGTGATGGTGCCGGTAATGGCGCTCAGGACGGATCAGGAAGTCAGCAAAGGGGCGGAATGAATGGTGGTGGCCTGGGCCAGGGCAGAGGTAGAGCAGGTAAATAAATCTGATTGACGAAAACATCGGTTTTGGTCATTGCTCATAGAATTACTGCAATGAATTTGTGACTACGGGTGGTTTTGCTCAGCTGATTAATGATGTATAATCTCTAATCAGAACGAGTGGCGGCTGCCCGTAGTCGTTTTTATTATGATCATACGCTAAGGATGTTTATGAAGAGAGCTTTTGCCAGTGTTTTGCTTATAGCAATTTTGATATATTTTGCTTCCGGTTTTGATGTTTATTTATCAGCCGCCAGTGAACCGACCATAAATGACGAATCTAATGAGATAACTGATCCTGATGGCCTGCAGATAGAAGATGAGGGTGTGAACGGACCTCATTTATTTTCCGAGACCGCTGTTCTGATTGATGCTGCCAGTGGTCAGGTTTTATTTGAGAAGCAAATGAACAAGAAAATGTTCCCTGCTAGTATCACGAAAATACTAACAGCATTACTTGCAATCGAAAACGGAAGACCAGACCAGCGTATCACGATGAGTGAGAGGGCTGTCTTCTCTATAGAGCGGGGATCTTCACATATAGCTCTTGATATGGATGAGCAGATCACACTCGATCAGGCAATCTACGGCATATCGATCGCATCAGGTAATGATGCGGCAAACGGAATAGCAGAGAGTATCGGCGGTACGCTTGAGGGCTTCGCAGATATGATGAATCAACGTGCCAGAGAAGCTGGCGCAATCAACAGCAATTTTGTCAACGCACATGGCCTCCCAGACGATTCGCATGTAACCACAGCTTATGATATGGGCATGATCATGAGAGCATGTGTACAGGAGCCGGCTTTTTTAAAATATTTTTCCGAGAAGCTTTTTGAAATTCCCCCGACGAATAAACAGACAGAAACTCGTTTTCTGCACAATGCCAACTGTCTGATCAACGGTACGATAGAGTGTGAAGGCGTAATTGCAAGCAAAACCGGTTATACAAACGCTGCGGGCAACACACTTGTAAGCGCTGCCACAAAAGATGGCAGAACACTGGTAGCAGTTGTCATGAAATCGTCTGGCAGAAACGAAAAATTCGATGACACCAATGCTCTATTCGAATATGGATTTGAAAGCTTCCGTAAGGTCAGGATACCGGCTGAAAAAATTGCAAAAAGCTTTTCCGGACTAAGTGCTGATAATTTAGCTAGTGAGACTCTGTATTACAGTTCCTCAGACCTGAATGTATATCTGAATGAAAATATTTCAGAGGATGCAATTAGAATTGATTATAAACTGTCTGCAGAGGCTGGAGCTTCTGGAAGTGCTCAGGCTGTGATTAGTGTTGACGAAGAACAGGCTGACGGCTGGATGTATAATCAGCTGGCAATAATTGATTTGGAGTCAGCATCTGAAGAGAATTTAGTCGCCGCAGGCAATGATCAACCGGCTGCTCCGGGATCAGATAATGACAATAGTAACTACTTATCAAATGATCAATCTGAGCAAGTTGGAATAGCCAGACGAGTGAGTTTATTCGTTCGCAGGCTCCTGCCTGTTATGGCTGGATTAGCTGCATTATTTGTGATTTACCTCATCCTCCGTGAGCGTAAACGGCGACGCCGCAGACGTAAACTCGAGAGATTGCGTCAACAGTATAATGTTAAGCCTTATCATGTGGATCGCGGCAGAAGGCTGCTTTGATTCTATTACATTTACTTATTCGTAAACAGCTGATTGCACTTGCATCGGCTGTTTTAATATGTCACTATGTGTAACATAAGATAAACATCAAATAATGATAATGGAGTGGCTAATATGATCAAAAAAATCCTGCAGTCAGCTGAGCAGAGAAAAAGCATCAAGAATCAGACAGCCGCAATCGAAGAACTCGACAATAACACTTCTGTTCTTCAGTTTAAGGTGCAGCTTAAACATACCGGCAGTCCGGTCTGGCGACGTATTTTAATACCAGACAACTGGAGCTTCGCCGGTCTTCATGCCGTTATTCAGGCTGCATTTGAGTGGCGGGATCTGCGTCCGCATAATTTCGTATTTGGCGGCAAGGTTAGAATAGAATCGGCAAAAGAGTTGGAAATACTAACAGACACTAATCCTGATATAGAGATGAAAAGTGAAGACATGACCGAAGTCGCAGAAGTATTTGCGGTTTATGATCGTGGTATTTATACCTATGATTTCAATGAAAACTGGGAACATGATGTTATTTTTGAGCGTGTTCTGCCACTGGAGAAATCAGTAATATACCCCTGCTGCATCAAGGCAAAAGGAGCAGCCCCTTCTGATGATAGCTTCGAGCCTATTGAACCTGATATTGTTCAGATCAATATCAGACTGGCACTCCTGGTGCCCAGGAGCAGACATTTTCAATATATGAATCCTTATGAATGGAGACTTGGCAGCTGCTTGACCAGGCAGAGAATGCTTAGTTTGCGCGCTATTGGCAGATTTCACAAAACAAGAAACTGGAGTAAAATGAATAAGGATGAATTGATTAACAGTCTGAAATCTGACATAATTAGCTCAGTAGCAGAGTTTGTTCAACTAGATGAGAAAAATGAAGTTTCTGACATACAGCTGCTGGCATATTTACTGGCAAATCATAAGACAGAATTGCCTTTTGAGACGGAATCGTATCAGGCGTGCTTCAAAACCAATCGTGATATCGGTAAAATGATAGACAAGCTTAAAAAAAGAGGAATGATTTTTGAACTAGTTGATCTTGATCGAAATCAGCTGCCGGCAGCTATCCGGAAAAACCCTGATGACTTC
>JAAYFZ010000161.1 GCA_012727965.1 Clostridiaceae bacterium | reverse complement strand
CTTCCTGGCTATATCCCGTCAGCCAGCGGATTATTTGATCTACCTCGGCTTTTGTACGGCCTTTTTTCTCGGCCTTTGTAACATAATGTGGATAAACGCTTGCGAAGCTCATAGTATATATTTTGTGCTTATTCATAATCATTCAACCTCTCAATTACAAGTAAATCAAATTACTATTCGAATTTATTACCACTTATATTGTATTATAGAATCATAAGTTTTTAAGTCACATATGCTTTCTACCTATCCTTCTACCATTTTTCTACCACCATGTCGGAACATGGGTGGTAGAATGAGTACACAAATGGCAGATAGCTATAGGTAGTCAACATGATTGAGTCAAGCAGGCTTGATCAATTGATCGAATCTGGTTATCTGATTCGGATTGGTTCCGGTAGAAATACTCGATATGCTAAACGTCATCCAGATGGATGACTCTTAAGTGTCTTGACTGAGCTTCATTTAAGTTAAAAGACCATGTATATGTGTTAGGAGAATTTGTTATGAGAAAACTTACTTCACTGATAATTGTTTTACTGATAAGTCTTTTTTTGTGCTCTTGTATGGGTGAAAAAGTATCAAAGTATACTTCACAAAGTAGTGAAACTGATGAATCGCTAATTAATAATCCCACTGGTGTTTCAGAAGGTCAGATTCAACAGCCTACAATTTATTATCAAGGCAACTTGTATAGCTACTCTTTTCAAGGATTTCAAACGACATTAGCTAGTAGATATGCTCTTATTGGAGTAATTAAAGATGTTGATTTATACAATATGCCAACAGAGGATTTTTGTGCTACAGGAGTTGATTTACAGTCAGGTCAGGAAGTATATGCGGAAACGACGGATTACCCATCACTTATATTTGTTGATTTGAGCGAGACATACATGCCTCTTACTTTAGTTAGTAATAATGATTCATCTGATGTCGAAATTGATGGCGAGAAATATCAAACAACAAGTACGGAATCAGATTCTACTTCATCAGAAGAGAGTACAACAACTGTTGAGCAGGTGGACATGGAGTCAATTGAAGCGTTGATAAAGGATTATTATGAAAAAACGGTATTCGAGGTAGAAACAATGGAATTAGAGAGTAAGACAGCGGGTTCAATTGTATATACTATTTGTGCCAGCAAGGATGGAGTTGTTCAAGAACCGAATCGTTCCATTCATTTAAAGTTAAAGGATGGAATATGGCAGGTTGTAAATGAGGGATATTAAAGCACTAAAAATTGAAATTTTTTCGTTTTATGATTGAGTAATAAATTATAGTTCGCTCGCTCAAAGTCCCGGTCGCTTTTGCGGCAAATACGCTTGCCCAAGAGGATTTTGCTTTTAGCAGTCGTAAAAATGTTGAACTGTTCTCTGAAAGGAAGCGGATCTTCTATCTCTTCTACCCTGATACCGCAGACCACACCTTTGATCAGCTTGCGCGAATCATTAAGCTTAGGTGCCTGCTCGAAGAATGTAAAAGAAAGCATAAATGAGATCATACAGCAAAATGTTGAAAGCGTTGATGCAGCCATAAGACTATGCCTATATTGCATGAGAACACAAATATTCAATGACGGAAATAAGAGAGCTGCCGTGATATTTGCAAATCTTTATCTAATATCTCAAGGTGGTGGCTTAATTATCATTCCCGAGAAAGAAATTCCAGAATTTAAAAGGCTTTTGGTAGCATATTGTGAAAAGCAAATAGACGAGGAAATTATCGCCTTTATGAAAATGAAATGTTGGAAGAAGTTATAATGATCCTAGAAACTGCTACCATTGCTTCTATCGTCATAAAAACCCATTAGCAAAACCAATGAGGGGACTCTGTCATGAAAACAGGCGCGGAAAGATATTCTAATAAGACGGAAGATTATGCCAGATATCGTCCCGATTTCCCTCCAAAAATAATACAGTTTCTATCTGACAGCTGTATGATTGATAATCACTCTATTATTGCCGATATCGGCTCTGGCACGGGCCGGTTTACGCGTTTATTGCTTAAAAAATGTAATACTGTATTTGGTGTTGAGCAAAATGAAGCAATGCGAAAGAAAGCAGAAATTCTTCTGACAAACTTTAGCAACTTCATTTCTGTAGCCGGTAGTGCCGAGAACACTGGTCTGGAAGATCGGTCAGTTGATCTGATTACTGTCGCTCAGGCTTTCCACTGGTTTGATAAGGGTAAAAGTCTGCTCGAATTTAAGCGAATTATCAGAGAAAAGGGGAAAGTGTTTATTGTCTGGGATGATTTTGTGGGAAGCTATAATGATTTTTCTGTTGCCTACAGTCAGCTTTTATCGACATACAGCATAGTGAAGCCAGAAAATGCAGTTAAAGAACCTTCCAGGTCTGAAATGATCTCAGAATTCTTTAAAGATAATCAGTATGAAGAAAAGTCTTTTACACATGTGTTATATCAGAATTTTGAAGGAATCCGAGGCGGAGCCCTTTCTGCATCATTCACGCCAAACCCGGATGAAGATCAATATGAACCATTTATCTATGATTTGAAAAAGGTATTTGATCAATACCAGATTGATGGCGAAGTATGCACTGCGTTCTGTTCCAACTGCTATCTGGGTGATATATAGATGGATGTTAGTGCGTTCGCAACTGCTGGTTGCGGATGTTCAAGGCCAACTTGGTAGCTTTCATTGGTGATTTTTGGCAAAATGGTTTCGACTCATTTAACGAATCACACATGGAGGATATATATGAATTTCAATGAAATGCTTATCAGCCGGCGTAGAGCAAAAGGGCTGTCACAGGAGCAGCTGGCAAATCAAATCAACGTCTCCAGGCAGGCTGTTTCAAAATGGGAGACGGCCGAATCTCAGCCTGATCTCGCCAAGCTGATTTTGCTCAGCGACGTTTTCGATAGATCTTTAGATGAACTTTGCGGTCGAAAAGGCGAGATACCTGAGGCTGAAATAATTCAGATCGATAACGACCGTGCTAAAATTCGACCTGTCTGGCGGTGGTCCGCTGCGCTTGTTCTCAGCCTAATCATTGGGTTTGTAGGCGGGGCAGTATTATCGCGGCATTTGTTCCCTGCTGTAATACGACAGGTCATCGATCCGGTTACCATCAGCAGCCTGACACTGTATCCGGAGCTCTCAAATCAAAAAATACGCGTGCTTTTCAGCCCTAGTGTTGCCAACGAAAGCTTTAGCTTTCATGTTCAGAAAGTTGATTCGTTTGGTCAATCCTCGACCTACCCTGCAATCTATAGTCAAGGAACCTGTGTCAGTGACGTCCTGATTGATCATTATAATGGTGATTTCACACTCTATGCAGTCATCAACGATGGCACATATGAGCATACAAAAGGATTGATTCAAATTTCCGGCTTGTCTGCAAGTGGTTATAACTTCGAAGAACTGTGGAATCAATGAGTCCCGATCTGCTGTTTTTAAACAACAGCTGATGTGAATTGACCGTGGTTTCAGGAGAACAAGGGATGGTTGCAGTTGTTGAGTCTTTCTGATTGACAAGGTGTTAGCAACCAGAATTAAACTGATGATACTTAAAGAACAAAATGTTTAGATTCTCTTATTCATTT
>JAAYFZ010000160.1 GCA_012727965.1 Clostridiaceae bacterium | reverse complement strand
ATCGTATAGAGCCATCTGGTAGATTTCTCGCTCGGCGTCTACTTTTGCCAGTGTGTCTGCGAGTATGTTCGCGATAACACCAAGCTGCTTAGCATGGTCATCTGTCCAAGTTTTATCCTCGTCAACTGTGTCTAGCCACCAGAAGCCGATAATACTAGTCTTGCTCATGATAGGTATTACCATAAGCGATTTTGCACCCGCCTGGTCTAGGGACTGGTAAATTTTCCCGCTTGGATCACGAACGCCAAGTGTGGTAACATTGTTCACTCTCATAGGTTCATGTGAATCATGATCAGCAGCCAGATGGAAAATTGTTTCAGCTACAAGATCACTTGTCAGATCCGGTGCTGAAGAAGCCGCTGTATTGCCCCATTTATGCTTACATGACATACTGCGTGAACTCTTGGCAATCATAAACAGATAGCTTCTATCAGCTTGGAAATACTGGCCGCACATTCCAAGCATTTCGGTAAATTTACTATCAATCTCGGTCTTGTCGACTCTAATCAAACCGGTCGAGATATGAGATATCATGTTTTGGAACTGAATCTGCTCATCATTTTCCTGTAGACGGAAGACATAGGTTCGGTTGATATAAAGAGCCTAAGCAGCACCGAAAATGAAAAAAACCATTCTCAGCAAATGATCGACATGTGAAACAGATACGGTCATTTGTGGTGCTGTTATCCAAGAATAAATTTGAGTAAATATTGCAGCTGTAAGTGAAGCTATGATCATGCGTCTTTTGCTGTATATGGCACCAAGACTCATAAATATAATTGGCACAGGCCAAACAATATTACTAGCATAATTATCAAGGTAGCGCAGCATTATAAGTGGTATTGACAGCGCCAACAGAGTAATCATCAGGTTGTCCTGTAGATCCCTGTTAATTGGTAAAATTGGAATTAGTCGGAAGAAAACTGATATTAATAGCAACAGTGCTCCAAAAATCTGTACTGACCCCAAATCTACAGGAAAATAGAAATAGTGCCCTAAGTTGAGAATAACACCAAGGAAAAACGCAAAAGATAGATACCTGAAAAGCTCTTTTCTCTTGTTATCGCTAAGTATCTCACCTGCGGCAGCTGTCCTCGATTCCTGGCGCTGTCTCATGATTCCATGCCTGCGAATTGAGTAGATAAGGGTTATCAGTGGTATAGGGATAAAAATTATTGCCAAATCCGGGACTGGGGAACTGGGAGTTTCAAGAATATCAATAACAGTTCCAAAAACTACTAGTGCCAGAATTGCGATACCAATGGAAACAACAGTACGCTTCTTGCCTGGATCTTCTGATTTGGCACCCCAGATAATTATTAGAACAAGCGAGACTAATGAATAAATGAGGTAATAGGCAATGAACACGATGTCCCATACTGTAAAAAGCGAAATGCTTACCCAGCCGCTGGCTGAAGATACAATGTAGTAATTATTGCGCGCTGATGATAGGAAGGGACCGAACGCAAGTATGGAGATAAGCGCCGGCGCATAATGCAATATTGTCAGAGCTTTCGAATCAAGCTTTTTATTTCTGCCAGTTAAAAATAGTATGAAGTGCAGCAGCAGAGCATAGGCTGATCCCCAACCTATGGAAGCTATACGTCGCCAGAACAGCGCTGCTTCGATATCCATGGCATTGATGGATAACGCGTAACCCAAAGCCCAAACACTTAGTGATATTGTGAGTATCGCGAAAATCCTGTTCATTCTTGCCCTTGCGTTTAATGACAGTACATATAATCCCAAGAAAGGATACAAGAGAAATACCGCATAATATAGTAGTGAATAAACTTCAGATGCTTCCATCAATACACATTTCCTTACCGTCTTGCACAAGACTGCAGCATACATCTTCTCATAGAAAACAGTCGACAGCAGGCGTCAGAAGTATAATCCAACTAACCAATACTGACTAAGCCAACCATATACCTATTTATATCGAATAATTAAGCAATTACTTGAGCTGAAACATATTATTGACAAGCAAAAAAATACGACTAAACTTGATACTTGAAAGAGAGATTTAATAATGCTGTTATCACTTGCGCTCATTTTCCTGATTGCCATGATACTGGCAAAAGCCTTCGAGCTGATCAGACTGCCAAGATTGCTGGGCATGCTATTGACAGGTATTTTGCTTGGCCCATATGTGCTCGACCTATTGGATCCCGCTCTTCTTGACATATCGATCGATCTTAGACAGATCGCTTTGATCATTATTCTTGCCAGAGCTGGTCTTAATCTTGATATTCGGGATCTTAAGCGTGTCGGCCGACCTGCTGTTCTGATGTGTTTTGTCCCGGCCTGTCTGGAGATTATCGGCATGCTTATTCTCGCGCCATTGCTTCTGGGTGTTTCACTACTTGAGGCCGCGGTCATGGGAGCTGTTGTCGCAGCGGTATCACCGGCTGTTATCGTGCCTCGCATGCTTAAGCTCATGGAAAGCGGCTACGGCCGAGACAAGAGTATTCCACAGATGATCATGGCAGGAGCTTCCGTCGACGATGTATTTGTAATTGTCTTATTCACTGCTTTTGTCGGTATGGCTCAGGGCGGTTCTGTTTCGGCACTTAGTCTGCTGACTGTGCCGACATCGATAATTTTTGGCCTGGCGGGCGGTATCGCCTGCGGTCTGGCGCTTTCTGTGTTTTTTAGCAAATTTCATATTCGCGACACAGGAAAAGTGATAATCATCTTATCTGTTTCCTTCCTGCTTGTCTCGTTTGAGCATGTCCTGTCTGGTGCGGTCGGTTTCTCCGGCCTGCTAGCCGTTATGGGCCTGGGAGGTGCAGTTCAGCAGAAAAAATATGAAGTTGCCAAGCGGCTCTCAGGCAAATTCTCCAAGCTCTGGGTCGGAGCGGAAATGCTTCTATTTGTCCTGGTCGGCGCGACCGTAAACATTTCATACGCGGCAAAAGCCGGTTTCCCGGCTTTTGTCCTGATAGTATCTGTTCTTGTATTTAGAGTGATAGGTGTTTTCATCAGCCTGCTTAAGACAAATCTTAACAAAGGCGAACGGGTGTTCACGGCTTTTGCCTATATGCCGAAAGCAACTGTTCAAGCGGCTATCGGTGGTATACCTTTGGCAATGGGTCTGGCATGTGGTGAAATTGTACTGACGGTAGCAGTCATCTCAATAATTATTACAGCACCTATTGGTGCGTTACTGATCGATAATACACACAAACGCCTTCTGACTAAACCGGATAGTTAGAATTTCCTTTTGTAGTAGCAGCAAATGACTATTTTCGTCATCGCTGTTGCCAAAGTAGCAGCCATCAGTGTGAAAAACACGGTCTTATCGAAGAAATTCGCGACGAGCATCGCCAGAGCCAGCAGCATGATCGTTGCGTTGATAGCTTTGCTTCCAGCTTTTGACTCAATATAAGCAGTGCGTTCATCATTCTCTTCGATCAATAGCTTCTTGAGCTTTTCTTCATTCCTAAGTGCGGCGATATATTTGCCCAGGAAAAAGAGCATGACTGTTCCAATACCCGTACCGAAACCAAGTGCATATGAGATCTCGATACTGTCAGTATCAATAACCAGAGCTATAACTGTTGTTGCGATTATCGCGATGAAATATACAGCGGCAAAAGCCAGGCGTTTCCATAGGGCTGTCCTAAAATTCTCTATCTACTTCATGTTTTCCATTTACATATCCTCCGTGCTGGAAAAATCAAAAATGTCTTCTATCGTTGTTTCAAAATATTGAGCTATCTTATAGGCTAGAACAAGAGAAGCTGTATATTTTTCTCTCTCGATCGACGTGATGGTCTGTCTGGTTACGCCGACTGCTGTCGCAAGCTCTTCCTGTGAGATTTTGTGCTTCTTACGAAGCTCAGCTATTTTCGTCTTCAACTTGATACCTCCTAGCAAACGTTTTGATCGGACTGATCATATGATAAAAATGTCAAGCATGCTTTGCAAGAATAGTATAGTAAGCTTTGCATTAAATGTCAAGCGTACTTTGCAAATAATCTTTATTTTCAAAGTATTACAATATGTAGTAGACGAAAATCGATATCAACATTATCATTGTAACTGTCTATTTATGATTGTAATGCAATAAAATCAGCCGGTGAAGAGGATCAGTAATGCGGATATATTGTCTTGAACTGAATAATGACATCAAGGGAATCACAGCTCGAGAAGAATATATTGAGGATCTGATCAGCAGGCTCGATCGTCCTGAGCTAGTCGTAATGCCTGAACTTGCACTTCCCGGTTATATGGGCAGCGATGAGATCTGGAAGTATGCGGATGACAATGGAGCTAGAACCAGCAAATGGGCGATGAGCATGGCGAATCTGTACAAGACATATATAGCTGTTGGTTATCTCGAGAAGCATGATAATGATTATTACAATTCCTATATGATTGCTGACAGTAAACAAGTCTATGGGAATATCCGCAAAAGCGAGGGCGAATCATATATATTCAGAAGGGGTGAATTCCCCAATATAATCGAAACTCCTCTTGGTAATATAGCCGTGGCCATCTGCTATGACTCAAGACGTAGACACTTCTACGAAAACATAAGGAATGAAGAATTATGTCTGATTTTGTTTCCGCATGGATCGCCGGCGGATCCCAGGAAGATTAAACAAGAAATAACAGTTAATGATCTTGTATGTGGCATCTATCAGCAAGCATATGATGTACCGGTATTTTATGTTAACAGTGTTGGAAGACTCAATAAAATGCTTGGTTGCACGGGCCGGATGATGATGAGAGCTGGTTTCAGACTAAACGGACTTACCAAGATATACAGTAAGACTGGAAGCATTCTGGACGGAGGCATCAAGGAAGCTATCGGCATAGACGTTGATCTGGATGACAAGAAGATAAAACAAGAGATTAAGTTCTACGGAGACGATCTGACCAAGGACAATTGGCTGTTTAGAAAACTTGTTCTGGCAACAGATATAAAAAGAGGAATACAATTCTATGAAGCTAAGAAGCAGGGGTGATCGACACAATGAAAACTATTGGACTGATCGGTGGCATGAGCTGGGAGAGCACGGCAACATATTACAGACTTATCAATGAACAGGTAAAACCT
>JAAYFZ010000159.1 GCA_012727965.1 Clostridiaceae bacterium | reverse complement strand
GGTTTCTTCGAAGGAGTTTTTCTGGATAATGCAAAATTCCCTGAGCTTAACCAAGCAATTGACCTTGTAGCAGCTGAGCATGGTGTCAGCAATACAACTATCGCAATGGCCTGGCTGCTTCGTCACCCGGCTAAGATGCAGCCGGTAACAGGCACAATGAACATCGGTCGTCTGACTGACTGTGCCAAGGCGACCGAGATCGAGCTTGCCAGAGACCAGTGGTATGACATTTATCGTGCTGCCGGCAATATCCTGCCTTAAATTTGTCTGGTTTTGTCGAACGATTGATGATTCAGGTAGCGATGTTGCTAAGTGATTATCAAGAAGCATAAGGGAGTATGGCATGAAAAGGAAATCAATCAGATATAATTTAATGGTTACATATTCTTTGATTATTCTGATTCCTTTTCTTGTCTTATCTATGTACTTCATTATCACTGAGTCTAGTAAAATTAATGATCGAACATTTGCGGCCTTGAGACAAAACTGCATTTCTCTGAACGAGGCGATGGAACGTGAAATATGGCAAATGAATCTGGTTTCACTAAATATCGCATATTCTCAACTGATCAAAGATGCATATGGTGATTATTTGAGTGATCAGGGAGACTATGAAAGCCTTAAGGCGATTAATTCTCTGCTGGCGAACAGCATCGGGCCAAATAGACTTGTAGATCAGGCAAACTTATATTCAATTAACGGAACAGTTATAGCATCAGGACTAAATAACGAGATATACAATTATTCTGTCGATAATTTGTCCTGGTATCAAGCCGCTGAGAATCATGATGGCGGCAGAGTGCTTACATATGAGGGAAGTGATCCTAAAATCTCCAAGTATACTACAGATGAATTTGGCAAACTTTTTTTGTCGTTATCACGTAAATATTTCGACAAGTACAATAATTCACTGGGGTTTATTGAAGTTAAGAAATCTCTGAAGCAAGTGCTGTCACAGGTTACTTCATACAAAAGTGTTGTCGGTGAGCACATTTATATTTTTGATAGCAATGGCAGTCTAATTCATTCGACCGATAGAAATGAAGTGCTATCACAATCTGTATATGAACAGATTGCCCAATCAACTCGGGAAAATGATTTTGCAGACATAAAATATAAGAACTCAACATATTATTCGACATATACAATTTCTGATGACAGCTTCATGACTGCGATTGTTATCGATGAGAGCTCATTATTTATGCCAACCCGCAGCTATATTAGAAATGTTATTCTTATGGCAGTTCTATCATTAGCTTTGGCATTGGGTCTTTCGTATATAGCGGCTAACCGGATAACCGTACCTATTCAACATATTTATCATGAGATGAAAAACATAAGTCTTGAAGGATATTCAGAAAAAAAAGATATAAATACAAATGCTGTAGAGTTGAATATGCTGTACGAAAGGTTCATCGATATGCAGCACAAACTCGTTGACAGCTTGAATAAACAACTATTGCTGAAAAACCAGGAAATGCAATCAAAAATGCTGGCACTGCAGTCTCAGATGAATCCGCATTTTCTGTATAATAGCATTGCGACTATTCAGAGTATGGCATATGAAAACATGAACGGAGAGATTGTGTCGATGTGTCAATCGATGTCCAATATTCTTAGATATATATCTTCTGATAGTGATGCGACTGTGGATTTAGAAGCCGAAATTACCAATACAATGGATTTTCTGGCCTGTATGACCAGTCGTTATGAAGATGAATTATTCTATACAGTAGATATTCCAGAGAGTATGAATCATATCCGTGTGCCTAAGCTATGTATACAGCCTCTTGTTGAAAACTCGATTCGTTATTGCTCGACAAAAATGCCGCCATGGCATATCAATATCAGAGGCATAATAAATGAGGGTCAATATGAAATTATTGTATCTGATAACGGGCCTGGATTTTCGGAACAGGCACTATCAACGATTAACAACAAAATCCGTGAAATTGATGAAACAGGACTTCTGCCCTCGTTGGAAATAACCGGTATGGGACTCCTTAATGTTTATTTGAGATTCAAAATATTGCATGATAAAAAAAGCATATTTATAGTAGAAAACAATGATGATATAGGCGCAAGTGTTACTATAGGGGGCAGTTGTGATTCAAGATTAAACTGAGTTGTAACTATTTTCGTAACTGTCCCGATAATCCGTCGGACTAAGGCCGGTTGTTTGCTTGAAGACCTTGCTAAAATGAAATTGGTCCGGATATCCAACCTTTCGCCCTATCACAGCGATCGACAGGGCAGGATTTCTTAATAGTTGCTTGGCTATGCAGATACGGTGATCTCGAATATACTTCGAGGGTGATTTACCGCTGGATTTGGCAAATATTTTCGACAGATATGATGTTGAAAATCCGAATCTATCAGCTATTTCCCCAAGATCAAGCACATCCATATAATGGTTATGAATATACTCTTGCACCAACTCAACAATTTCTTCAGGCTTGTGGGGGGATAATGAATTCTCAATATCTAAATCCTTCTGAAAAGCTAGAAGGGTTTTCTCGATTTTGCTTAGCACAGCTGATAATTCGTTGTCGTTTATAGGTTTTAATAAATAATCCATAACGTTATAACGAATTGCTTCTTTTGCATAAGCAAAATCATTATAACCGCTCAGAACAACACAAATGATGAAGTCGAAATTTTCGCATATTTTGTTCGCTAGTTCCAGACCATCCATCTCTGGCATTCTGATATCAGTAAACACAACATTTGGCAATAATTCCTCGGTGATTTCGAGAGCATCCTTGCCATTTGAAGCAACAGCGACTACCTCAAAATTGTTATTTACTCTCATTATACTTCTGCTGATATTGCGAGCAATCAGTTTTTCGTCTTCAACAACCAAGACTGAAAATTTTGCGCTGCTCATATTCAATCCTCCCGGTTCAATGGCCCCGATTTCTCATCTGAATGAACTCAAAATGATCTGGATAAATCAGGATCGGCAGTTGCAGCTATGGTTATTAGCATAGCATCCAACATACCCTATAGCAAAATCATTGTAAATAGAAAACAGTCCTGATCATGATTTATGTCAAACACTACTTGTCAAAAATATACATAAAACTAGAGTGTTGTATCCATTCGTTTATGTGCAAGTGGTATATAGAATAGAGTTGAACGATCACCATTACATCAATGAGGAGGATTACTATGAAGAACATCAGAAAACTCTTGGCATTGCTATTAGTGCTTGTACTCGCTATTTCAGTTGCTGCTTGTGGTGGCGGATCCACTGAAGGAACAACAACAGCGAAGGGTGAGACAACAACAACTGCTGCAGCTGATCCGACAACAATTGAAACAGAAGGACAAGAGGACATAACTCTGTCATTTATGGCCGGACAGGATTGGATTCAAGACGCTGAACTAGATCTTGCAAAAAAGTACGAAGAGGAAACAGGTGTTAAAATTGATTATCAAATCGTACCAGCTGACCAGTACACCAATCTTATGATGACCAAGCTTAATACCGGAGAAGGCACAGATATCTTCGGTTCACAAAGTGGCAAATTCGACATCCAGACCTCAATCAATGTTGAGAAAAACGCAGTTGATCTGTCTGACTCAACATGGGCTTCAAAAGTAGAAGAGCTTGCCGCAGCTGAACTCTCAGTTAATGGCAAAATATATGGTCAGCCGATTCAGGACCTCTCTGCTGTTTGGGCAGTGGCGTATAATAAGAAAATTTTCGAAGACAATAATCTGGAAATTCCTACCAGTTATGATGAGTTTAAGCAGCTTTGTGAAACCATAAAGGGACTAGGCATCATCCCGATTTATGAAGCTGTCTCAGATGGCTGGCATCATACATTATGGTTTCCTGAAACGTGTGTCGTTGCTGAAACCAATACACCTGGTTTAGCGGATAAGCTGAATAATAATGAGGTTACATTCAAGGGTGATAAAACATTCACAACTATTCTTACTCAGATAAATGAAATGGCAGCTAATGGATATTGGGGTGACAACTACATGTCAAATCAATATGCCGATGCTCCAAAAAACATAGCTTCAGGCGAATATGCGATGACAATAGCTAATCAGGGACTCGGTACTGAAGTAAATGCCGTAGATCCTAACTTCCCCGTAGATCAAATCGGTTATTTTGTCGCACCTTTGGCCGATAATCAAACTCTCAATGTTAACCCATCAGGCCCGGCCAGATTTATATTCTCAGGCTCAAAAAACATTGATGCCGCAAAAGCCTATTTAGAATATCTAGCAACTGACGAAAGCCTGACCTACCTTACCGAAAACGTCGGTAAATTCAACAAATTAGCCTATTCAAATGCACCTTCGACATATTCTGAAACTATCAAGGAATTCTATGACAGATATCCAAAATCCTCAACCGTTTATCAAACCGCTGTTAAGTACGTTAACCCACAGTGGATGGAAATTGGCAGCAGTTTATCAGCAATGCTGCTTGGTGAGATGAGCGAGGAAGAAGTCCTGGAGGATATAGACAAAAATAGAGCAGAGCAGGCAAAAGCCGCAAGTGATGAAGCCTGGAACTAAAAAATCTGTGTTCTGATTCGGGTACAGCCTGATTCTTACTATTGGGCTGTACCCTTTTAATTTTTTGTTTTGCGAGGAGTTCCTTTATGAATAAAAGAAAAGTCTATCCTGGATATTTTATCCTGGGTGCTTTGCTTCTTTATCTTACTTTCATGGTGGTTCCTGGTTTGATAGGCATCGGTTATTCGTTTTCGGACTGGTCTGCTTACACTGATGAAATCAAGTTTGTAGGATTCGACAATTTTAAAACGGTCTTTTCAGCTGATGAAAACTACACAAAAATCATATCCAATACACTAACCTTTACTTTTGCTACGACTATTATTAAAAATGTAATAGGCCTGTTATTAGCGCTTCTACTAACACGGAGGATTGCTTTGCTAAATTTTCACCGGGG
>JAAYFZ010000158.1 GCA_012727965.1 Clostridiaceae bacterium | reverse complement strand
GTCTGGCGTATGCCAGATAGTTGCTCTATGCGTATTGTTCCAACACCTTCTTGGATAGCAAAGTCAACGATATGACGACTTGCTTTGTGGTCTTTGTCTTTCATCCATCTTTGTTCTTTATCATTCATTTTTTTGATTGCGCGCGGCTTCTTAGCTTTTCCAAGTTTCTTGCGCTTACTTCTAAATTTGCGTTTCATGTACTTGTTTTCTCTACCATTGCCAAAAAACTTGGTTTTGCCTGTTTCTGTTACTGCAACTGCTGGACATTTTAGACCTAAATCAACACCTAAAACACCTGTATCTGCACTTTCTGTTTCCTCTGCAGTTACAGCTATTTGAGCAATCCACTTGCCCGATTTCTCTGTGATTCTAAGGGTTCCTAGCTTGCCTTTTAGTTTTTCTAGTTGATAGGTCGATAGCAATATAGGCACATTAATGCGTGTGCTTTTGCCGTTTACAAGCACTGGAAAACGCAAAACACCATCTTTTAGTATCCAGTTTTGATTGTTCCAAATGCTAACCGGTTTTTTGAGAACGCTTCTGATCTTTGTTTTTCGGTACTTTGCGTAGACCGATTTTGCATCTTGTATTGCTTGATTCTTCAGTGCACTGGGCAGTGTTGCTGAAACTGTGCCACTCGTATACTTAATACGCTCGTCCGTTTCAATACATTCAGAGACGATGGTGTTTATCAAACGAATATATTCAACTGTTGCTGTTTTTAGATACTCTCGTTGCTCTGTTGTTGGAATCAACTTAGCTTTTACAGTTATTTGCACCGTTTCACCCCCTCGTTTTTTGTTCTTCGACATACCGCCTGATCGTTTCGCTCGATACGTTTCCTGCGGTGGATACAAAATAGCTCCGTGTCCACAAACTTGGCAAATGCTTCAGGTGTGAAAACTCCTGTCGCAATTTTCTTGATGTCACTCCTTTCAATTTTGCCATTATGTCTGATGGACTGATTGTTGGCAATGCGTTGAGGAAAAGATGGCAATGGTCTTTATCACACTCCACTGCCAGTATTTGAATATCGATTTCTTCACAAATTTCAGAAAGTAGAATTTTCAAACGTTCTTCAACTTCTCCTACCAATACTTTTCGACGATATCTTGGGCAAAAAACAAAATGATAATTAATCAGCGATACAGTTGTTTGGGTTCTTCTATATGCTTGACTCATAAATACAATGTATCACTAAGAAATTCATACTGCAACATATTTTGCTACGCAAGCGCCATTCATCCCACGGCTAAAGCCGAGCAAGCTTGGTTTGGGCTTTCTGGCGCAATTTCTGTAATATGCAAATATTTCCCGGATAGCTGGTATATCTGCGCTATTTGCTAGTCTTAGATCATAATTGTCCTTATTATTAGTCATAAATACAAATCTCTTTCTTTGTTTTCGAACCACAAAGTCCGGCAGATTTTTCTGATAGTTGATTTTATCAGAATTTTGCTCCTAGTTAAATAATTATTACCAGTGCATCATAAAAAAATACAGCCTGGCTGATGCCAGACTGTACGAAAACTATTTATGCAGCTTGAAACCATTGTTATCAGCGGTTTTTAACCGATTTCATTTGATTAGCCGCAGATATGACAGCACGTAATGACGACTTGCTGACATTGCTGCTTATGCCTGCTCCTATGTAGATATTATTGTCTCCATTTTGTACTTGTACATAGGTTATAGCCTTTGATGTTGAACCTCTTTCCAAAGCATGCTCATTATATGAGATGATTTCTACCTTGCTGCCTATATGTTCTTCCAGAGCTTTGCAGAATGCATCAAGAGGACCATTACCAGTTCCTTCAAGAGTGATTTCTTTCTTATTATCATATAAGCTAACAGACATTTTAACAGTCTGATCATCTATCATCTCTTCACGATAGCTCTTAAGCTTCAAAGGCTCGACCAGATCAACATAGGACTCCTGGAACAGATGATGGATCTCATCTGGCCTAAGCTCTCTTGTACCAGAATCCGATACCTTGGTAACCACCTTGCTGAAGGCCTGCTGGATTGGTTTAGGCAGTATCAAGCCATAATATTGCTCCAGGATATAAGCTATGCCGCCTTTTCCCGACTGGCTGTTGATACGAATGATGGGATCATAATCCCTGCCAACATGCATTGGATCGATCGGCAAATATGGTACTTCCCAATGATCAGGATGTTTTTTGACTGCTCGCATTCCCTTGTTGATAGCATCCTGATGCGAGCCTGAAAACGCTGTATAAACAAGATCCCCAGCATAGGGATGTCTCGGCGGTACGATCATTCTTGTTGTTCTTTCATAGACATCGATCACATTATTGATATTAGTAAAATCAAGTTCAGGGTCGATTCCCTGTGAAAACAGATTAAGTGCCAGCGCTACAATATCCGAATTGCCGGTTCTTTCACCATTGCCAAACAATGTTCCCTCAACACGGTCAGCACCAGCCATGAGGCCAAGCTCTGTAGCTGCAACTGCTGTTCCCCTGTCATTATGAGTATGCAAACTGACCAGTATACTGTCACGATAGCGTGTATTACGACAAAAATACTCGATCTGATCGGCATATATATTAGGCGTTGACATCTCGACAGTTGCCGGCAGGTTAATTACGCATTTGTTCTCAGGCGTCGGCTCCCAGACATCACAGACAGCATCACAGATCTCAACTGCAAAATCCATTTCAGTACCGGTGAAGCTCTCAGGAGAGTATTCGAAGGTAAAATCAGTGCCGTATTCATCCTTTTCTGCATATTCACGTACAAGCTTAGCGCCGAAGATCGCCAATTCTTTGCACTGTTTTTGATCCATACCAAATACGACGTCACGCTGCAGCGTAGATGTTGAATTATAAAGATGAACAACTGCCTTGCCAACACCGCGCAATGCCTCATAGGTTCTTTCTATAATATGTTGTCTTGACTGTGTCAGAACTTGAATCTGCACATCATCAGGTATCAATTTATGATCGATAAGATAACGGGTAAATTCAAACTCTGTATCGGAAGCAGCCGGGAAACCTATTTCAATGGTTTTGAAACCCATATCTACCAAAAACTGGAAAAACTCCAATTTCTGCTCTAGATTCATTGGTATCTCCAGCGCTTGATTGCCATCTCTTAAATCAACACTGCACCACTGTGGGGCCTTGGTAATCATATTGGACGGCCATTTTCTGTCCGGTATATTCATAACCGGATAAGGATCGTACTTCTCTGAATATTTCATTCTTGCCATTTCTTTGATCTCCCTTCATTTTTCATACTTCTTAATGTATTTGTTGAAGTTTTCGCACAAAAAAACCTTCCATCTCTTCTTCAGAGACGAAAGGTTAAACTTCCGCGGTACCACTCTAATTCATTTCCATGGGAAATGCTCTCAGCAGATACGGATCAGCAACTAAGCTGGTCGATATCCTGTCCCTTTAACGGTGGACCTCCGACATCATCTAAAACATTTATAATGCTCTCAATGTGTACACTCCAGGGTGAGTTCATAAAGAATTTGATGCCGCTTCACACCAGCCAGCGGCTCTCTGTAATCATTAGTCTCAACTACTGATCCCTGTCAACGTGTCTATATGAAATTGTCATGTTTCATTGGCGTTAATTTATCACAGCTGTCACAAGCCGTCAACCCCTTAGAAATATCAATTTCTCAGACTGTGGTAAAAGAAACATAATAATGAATGATTTGCTACTTACGTTGTAGAACGCTGAATCAGCTCAGGTTCAACTAGTAGTCGTTGTCTGGTTCTATCGGGGAATGCTTCTATCTCTTTCATCAATGCGTAAAAAGCCTGCTCGCCTAGCTTTGATCTAGGCTGTGATACTGTAGTCAGACCTATCTGAGGCAGTGATGCATAAGAAATATCATCAAAACCAATAATCGCCAGTTTGCCGGGGACCTCGATGCCATTGTCCCTGGCATAATGAAGCGCTCCAAGAGCTATGATATCATTGCCGCAGAAAACTGCGTCCGGTGGCTTAGGCAGACGCATCAATGAGCTTAGTCTGTTATAGCCACTCTCGATCCCGAAGCCTCCATAGCTGATCAGACTAGTATCTACCTCAAGTCCTGCCTCCTGCAGAGTCTGCTGATAAGCAAGCAGTCTGATCTGATTTGAAGGAGAAGTCTCCTGACCACCCATGAAGGCAATCCTCTTATAGCCTTGAGAAACGAGATGACCTACAGCCATTCTGCTGCCTGCTTCATGATCTACCTCTATATAGCTCAGATCATCCTCCATCGCATGCCAGAACAAAACGACCGGTACATTCAGCGCTTCCAGTGCTCCTGGTCTTAAGAAGGCTGTGGGTTTTAATATAATTCCATCTACACGCTGCTCAACCATTATGCGCAGCTTCTCTTGCTCCTTGACCGGATCCCAGCCAGTATTACAAACCATAGTCGTGTAGCCGGCTTTTTCCGCAGCGGCATGTACGGCCATCGTAATATCAGCAAAAAAAGGATTGCTGACATCAGGAACAATCAGAGCAATAATCTCAGATTTTCTCTTAACCAAGCTTCTGGCAATCGCGTTTGGCTGATAGCCCATAGACTGAGCCAGCTCAATTATCTGCATTCTGGTTTTCTCGCTGACATCAGGTCTGTTATTTAATGCCCGGGATACTGTTGCGTAAGATACTCCGGCCTTCTCTGCTATATCTTTGATAGTGATCATAAGCGGCCCTCCACTTCTTAATGAATAGCTATTCTAACATATTTGAAGTTAGGTCCGATAGCCAGTTTGCTACGTCTTGCCAGACCTCCTGACGATTTGTTTCATTTAGCATTTCATGGCGTCCGCCTTCATAGAGCTTCAATTTTGTTTTGTGTCCACTTTCTCTAAGCCATTTAGCAACTTTTTTGACTCCCAGTCCGAAAGCGCCGACAGGATCCTGATCACCGGAAAAGATATAAATCGGAAGATCGGTTGGAACACTTGCTGCCCATTTTTTACTGGAGATCAGCTTGATCCACATAAAAAGATCTCTGAAACCAGCTGATGTAAAAATGTAGCCACACCAAGGATCTTTGATATATTTGTCTACCTGTTCCTTATCACCTGATATCCAGTCAAAAGGCGTCAGAGCCTCAGCTATTCTTGATTGGAAATTGCCGTTCATTAGCTTGTCTAAGCGCGAATCACGATACAATGGTCCATTTTTCTTGACTGACCTGGCAGCTAGAAAACTCGCGAATCCAGCAAGACCATTTGGAGCCGGTGTACCTGAATAGATTGCGCCGGCCAACTTGCGATCAGTTCTGGCACAATATAATCTGGCTATCATTGAGCCCATACTATGTCCGAAGATAACTGGAGGTACATCTGGAAATCTTTTGATTAGAAGACCCATTAGAGTATCGATGTCTTGATTTATCAACTCTGTGCCATCAGACTCAGAGAAAAATCCCAGATAGTTTTCGTCAGGTGCAGTTCTGCCATGTCCAGGTAAATCAAAAGTACAAACAGCAAAGCTATAACAATTAAGATATTCAGCAAATTCTCTATAGCGCATCTGATGCTCGGCCATACCATGTATGACAAGAACTATAGCCTTCGGCTGTTTCTCGTCACCTGTGACTGAATCTTGAGGCAAATACAACAGAGGTCGAATTATACCTTGGCCTGTATATGATTTGAAGCTCAGCTTTTTATCCTCTATATACATTTTGTGCACCTCCTACTTGAGATTAATGCAAAAATATTAAGTATGCAAGTATAGCAGCAAAAAATACCGGTCTGTTGTATAGACCGGTATTCATATACCAAATACATAAATATTTTATTGTGAATTATTTCTTGCTGATATAACCCTGATGTACGAGCAGTTCTGCTGTCAGGACGGCTCCGCCGGCAGCGCCTCTCAAGGTATTATGAGATAGACAAACAAACTTATAATCAAAAATACTATCTTCTCTTAATCTACCGATCGTCACACCCATACCCTTGCCATTCATAGCATCCAGAGCTGGTTGAGGCCTATTATCTTCTACTAGATATGTCAAAAACGGACTAGGAGCAGAAGGTAGTTTGGCTTGTTGCGGCAGGCCTTCATATTCGGACCATAGCTTGATCATTTCTTCTTTCGATGGCTTATTTTCAAACATGACTGATACCGCGGCAGTATGACCTTCCTGAACAGCGACTCGATAACACTGCGCTGAAATAACCGGTTCTTTTGCAAGTTCGATCTTGCCGTCTATGAGCTCACCCCAGATTCTTGTAGGCTCCTTCTCACTCTTTTCTTCTTCACCACCAATATAAGGGATCATGTTATTGACCATTTCAGGCCAATCCTGAAAAGTTTTACCGGCTCCGGAGATTGCCTGATATGTACAAACACTGATCTGTTTGATACCAAATTTCCTCAATGGGCTCAGAGCAGGAACATAACTCTGAATCGAACAATTCGGTTTGGCTGCGATGAATCCCCTCTTCGTTCCAAGACGCTTCTTCTGGATATCTATGATAGCCATATGATCAGAATTGATTTCCGGTATAACAACTGGTACATCCTCGGTCCAACGATTAGCTGAATTGTTGGACACAACAGGAGTCTCTAGCTTGGCAATTTTCTCTTCAAGAGCCTTGATTTCGTCCTTCTTCATATCTACAGCACAGAAAACAAAATCGACTTGATCGATCCATTTGTCGAGATCATCAGTACTACGAACTATCATGGAACCAATATTTGCGGGCATAATTTCAGCAAGTTTCCAGCGTCCAGCTACTGCTTCACTATACTTCTTGCCAGCGGAACGCGGCGATGCCGCAACAACAGCTGTTTCAAACCAAGGGTGATCTGCCAGCAGAGTCACAAATCTCTGGCCTACATAGCCAGTTGCACCGATAATTCCTACTCTTAGCTTCTCATTCATTTGATTTCTCTCCTCTATTTGTGATTTTCCCGCTCATGCAGGCAAAAGTCATTCATCGTTTGTCCGTGTTCGGCGGACATTTGTCTGTTACCGGTGAATTTTATCACAGATATCTGACAATTACAACTGTATATCTTTGCTAAATACTGATACCATCGATATAATTAACTGTAGCTCTTGATCTGGAGGATTTTTCATGGAAAATGAACAAAACTGCTATTGGCTTGATCAATTTCTTGACTATTTTCAAGCAATAAAAGAGCGTTCGCCTAATACAATCAGAGAATATAGATATGACATTTCATTATTTCTGCGCTTTTTGGTAAACAGACGTGCCGGAGGCAATCTGCCTCTTGAAGAGATATCGATCGCAGATGTTGATGAAAAATTCCTGCGTTCAATCAAGCTTACAGATATGTACGCCTTCGTATCATGGCTAAGCACTGCCAGAAAAAACAGTCCTAATGCCAGAGCAAGAAGGATTTCTTCGATTCGCAGCTTTTTCAATTACTTAAAAAATAAGGCTAGAATAATTGCTGAGAACCCGGCAGCAGATCTTGAATCACCTAAGCTGATGAAAAAACTGCCTAAGCATCTTACTCTGGATGAGAGTCAACAGCTTCTGGCAAAAGCTGCCGCCAATCCGTCTGAATGGTCGAGCCGTGACTACTGTATACTTACCTTCTTCCTTAATTGCGGTCTCAGATTGTCTGAGCTCTGTAGTATTGATATGGAAAACATCAAGGAAGACACATTAACTGTCATCGGCAAAGGCGGCAAAGAAAGAACTGTATATCTTAACAGCGCCTGTCTGGCAGCCCTTGAGGATTATCTTGATACCAGGCCGGCAATTGATGGTGAACATGCCAGGGCCCTGTTCCTCAGTCGCTTAAAACGCAGAATCAGCCCCAAAACGGTACAATGGACCATCAAGAATTACATCATTTCTATTGGTCTTGATCCCAAACGCTATTCAGTGCATAAGCTTAGACATACGGCTGCAACTCTTATGTATAAATACGGACATGTTGATATCAGAGCACTGCAGGCGATTCTTGGACACAGCAGCATTTCAACAACTGAAATTTATACACATATCGATCAGGATGCTCTCCACAACGCAGTCGAGAGCAATCCGCTTAATCAAGTAAGAAAAAATGACGAAAAATCAGGCGTATAATCAGATTTCGCAGAGCTTCTTGCCTGACTATAAATATTCTTAAATCCTCGTTTGACCGCATAGTCGATCACCTTGTTATATTCATAGGTCGTTAATCTGCGCTGGAGCTGCTTCTGACCAGCCAAAGAGCTGCTAATTAGCTCTTTTACCGGTGTATACTGTGACATCAGGGACAAAGGCGTATCTGGTTCTACCATTTCTGCAAGCTTATCAATGATTGTTATGCTGTCATTATGACATCCCGGCAGTACAAGATGTCTGATAACAAGACCAGCCAACATGAGGCCGTTTTCATCATATTTTGCAGATGGCTGCTGCCTGATCATTTCTCTAAGAGCTTGTTCGGAGTATTCAACATAATTTGCCGCATGACTGAATCTAGATGCAATATCATTATCAGCATATTTGATATCAGGCATATAAATATCAACAAGTCCTTCCAGTTCTCTGAGAGTATCCTTCTTCTCATAAGCGCTGCTGTTCCAGACGATCGGCAGCCTGCACTCTCTCTGTCTGAGTATTCCAATCAAATCTATTACCTGTGGTGTATAGTGACTAGCCGAAACCAGCTCAATATTATGTACACCAAGTTTAATCAGATCATCTAGCCTGTCAGCTAAATCCACAGCCGTCATATCATGCCCCAGATCGGCCTGTGATCTGCTGATAATATGATTCTGGCAGAAGATACAGCCTAGCTGACATCCACAGAAAAATACAGTTCCTGCACCCTTGCTGCCGCTTATAAATGGCTCTTCCCACATATGGGCCATAATTTTGGCAACACGAAAAGATGCGAAGCCTCCAGAGGCTCCGCATACTCCTGGTTGTTTATTTGTCCTGGGCGAACCACATTCACGTGGACAAATAAAACAGCCTTGTTTTGTGTGATTCAGATCGGCATTCTGCTGCATTATCAGTTAATATCAGTAATCGCGCAGGAAAGCCTGATAAGCAAGATGTGTATAATAGACATCGATCTTACTGGTTACTTCGAAGGTAGAGTGCATTGACAATACAGGGACACCGCAGTCAATAACTTCCATTCCAAGATGAGCCAGATATTTTGCGATCGTACCACCACCGCCGGCATCAACTTTTCCCATTTCGCCTGTCTGCCATTTGATTTTATTATTGTCTAGCAAACCTGACAGTTTGGCAAAAAACTCGCCATTTGCGTCGCTTGTGCCATATTTACCACGCGAACCGACATATTTAACAAGGGTAATGCCGCGATTTATATAACTATTGTTGCGAGGGTCAGATACACTGGCATAGGTCGGATCAAAGGCATTGGTAACATCAGCGGACAGCAGAGCACTGTTTACAAGAGCATTCTGGAAGTCCAACTGGGATGGCACGGCATTCTCTGGCAGGCTTCTTGCATAAAGCTCATAAAGCAGATATTCATATAGCCTGGATTGAGCGCCGGTATTGCCGTCGCTGCCGATTTCTTCCTTATCAAACAGTAGACAAACTGCTGTTTTCTCTGTCTTCTCGAGGTTTGT
>JAAYFZ010000157.1 GCA_012727965.1 Clostridiaceae bacterium | reverse complement strand
TCAATATCATGACTATCTTTATCAGTGCGGTCGCTGCGATCTCGCTTCTGGTCGGCGGTATCGGCGTCATGAATATCATGCTGGTATCAGTAACTGAGCGCACGCGCGAAATAGGCATTCGCAAGGCCATAGGTGCCTCTACAACAGATATTATGCTTCAATTCATGACTGAATCGGTCATCATGACAATGTTTGGCGGCATACTCGGAATACTGGCCGGACTTGGCCTGGCCTCCGGTATCGCCTGGTTTATCGCCAGCCTCGGTGTCGGTAATATCACACCGATACTAAGCCTCGAATCGATCGTGATCGCCGTGCTGTTTTCTAGCTCAGTCGGTTTGTTCTTCGGTATCTATCCGGCTCGCAAGGCGGCAAACATGGACCCTATTGACGCATTACGCTACGAGTGATTACTTAGTCTATTTTAATCTTAAAGACAACAGGATTTTTGCTCATAACCTTTTGTGTCTGAATATGGAGACCTAGAGCATCTCGTTTATAACTTGGCTTAAAATCTGATCCCAAAACATCAACTTCCTTAATGATTCCATGGAACAATGGTAGTTTTGATGCGTCATTCTCAGCAAGTGATTTTATACATACCTGTCCGTTCTCTGGATAGTTCAGGCAGGTTGCGTATAAATAGCTGCCCTTAACTGTAAACCGAAAATCCTCAGCAGTGAACTCTTTGTCCTTGGAATCAGTGAAGTGACCTTCTTCAACCTTCGTTGGTCCCTCCCCCGCCAAGCGCCATATATTTGTGTCAAATACAGCCTCGCCGTTTGTTTTCAGCCAGGAGCCGATTTCTTTAAGGACCTTCTTCTCTTCATCACAAATCGTACCGTCAGCTTTTGGCCCAACATTTAGCAGCATACAGCCGTTTTTACTAACAATATCAACCAGATCGCACAGGATGACCTCGGTTTTCTTGAAGTCATTATTCTCTGTGTAACACCAGGAGTTTTTTGCAATCGAGGTGTCTGTCTGCCACCAGAATGGTTTGACCTCAGAGAACTGGCCTCGCTCAATATCAACAACAGCTGTGCCGAACTGAAAAGCGTCATGCTTATAATTGATTACAGCCTCATAGCCATTTTTTGCAGCATGGTTATAGTAGTAAGCAGCGAATTTCTTAAGATATGGCTTAACAGACTGATGTTGAATCCACCAGTCGAAGTAGACAATCTTGGGCTGAAATCTGTCCACGATCTCACAACATCGAACAAGCCAATCCTCGAGAAACTCATGCGTCGGTGTTGGTTCACTGAACAGATCATAATGATTTTGCTCCGGCATGGCAGGCCAGTAGAAGTCGCCTCTCTGCAGTGGCTCCTTGATATCACTATCAAATTCTTTGCCATGCCCCATAAAAAACCAATGTTCTACGCGATGGGTAGAGGCACCACTTACAAGACCATGCCTGCCAAATGCCTCAGTAAGCTCGCCGATAATATCTCTTCGCGGTCCCATCTCAGCTGCATTCCATTTTGAGATCTCACTTCTGTACATTTGGAAACCATCATGATGTTCCGCAACAGGTATAACATATTTGGCACCAGCCTCTTTAAACAGTTCGGCCCATTCATCGGCATCAAACTTTTCAGCTTCAAACATCGGAATGAAGTCCTTATAACCAAACTTATTGTGTGGTCCATATGTCTCCACATGATGATTAAATTCATCTGACCCTTGAATATACATGCCCCGTGGATACCATTCGTTGGCATATGCAGGAACCGAATAGACACCCCAATGTATGAAAATCCCGAACTTGGCGTTTTTGTACCATTGTGGTATCCGCCTGTTAGCGAGCGAATCCCAACTGTCACTAAATGGTCCTTGATCTATCATCTCATTTATTTGTTTTAGTTTTGCTTCCATATAAATTACTACCCTTTCACTGCTCCAGCAGTCATGCCTGAAACTATATATTTCTGGCCAATCAAGTATACAAGAATAACAGGTATGCTTGTTAGTAGTATATCAGCACATACAAGATTCCAGTCCTTGAAAAACATACCGAAGAAGTTGTAGACGGATAGAGTCATAGGCCATTTATTTGAGTTTCCCAGGAAATATAGCGGCGAAGCAAACTCATTCCATGTATTTAAAAAAGTAAGAACGAAAACGGTAGCAATAGCGGGCTTCAGCAATGGAAACACGACAGAGATGAAGAGACGAGTCGGCGAACACCCATCAATAACACCAGCTTCATCCAAATCTACAGGAACTTTTGCAACAAACCCATGAATAAGAAATACGGAAAATGGCATCTGCATGGCTGCATAAAGCAGGACTATACCCAAGCGAGAATTCATGAGATTAAGTGTCGACATAACCTTGATCAAAGCTACATAGTTAAGTGGCATTGCTATTCCAAGAACAATGAATATAAATATGAACCGGTTGATTTTCGTGCGATTTCTTGAGAGCGAATAAGCGGCAGCTGCGGCCAGTACCGTGCAGATAGCAACACTGCCAAAAGAATAGATACAACTGTTCATAAATGATGTCAGAAGCTTACCTTTTTCGATGACAATGGAGAAGTTATCCCAGGGTATTGGAAGTGTAGGCAGAGCCAGACTCATGTCTGATGCAGATAGACTGTCCTTAAGCGAATTGAATATTATCAAAACCAAAGGCACAAGGCAGATCAGTGTTATAACCCAGGCAACCAGGTTTGAGAAAAGACGCAGAACGAGATTTTTTGTTTTCATCATTCAATCACCTCGTCTTTTGTCATAATTCTTATCATGAAGATGCCAATTATAACCATGAAAACGAACATAACTGATGAGAGTGCAGTACCTACAGCATATTGACCAGTGCTGAACTTCTTAAACACTGCTGTATACAAAACCTCTGTTGTTGCTTTGCCAGGTCCACCATTTGTCAGTGCATAAATCATGTCAAATACTTTCAGACCATAAATCACATTTAGTACGGTGGTGGTAGCAAGTGTTGGCATCAACAAAGGCAGGGTAATCTTAAAAAATTTTTGAAAAGCGTTGGCACCATCAATATTCGCCGCCTCGTAATATGTCGAAGAAATTGAGAGAATGCCCGCGATCAGAATTGTCATAATGTAACCTACACCTCTCCAGACATCTACAGCGATAACAGTTCCAAATGCATATTTTGAGCTGGTAAGCCATTGCAGTGCCAGAGAGCCCAGGCCAATATTGCGCAAAAAGGTGTTAAGCAAACCATCTGCAGGATTAAGAATCGAGGTGAAAATCATACCTATAATCAAAGTGGATAGTACCGAAGGCATAAACATAATGCCCCGGTGAAAATTTAGCAAAGCAATCCTCCGTGTTAGTAGAAGCGCTAATAACAGGCCTATTACATTTTTAATAATAGTCGTAGCAAAAGTAAAGGTTAGTGTATTGGATATGATTTTTGTGTAGT
>JAAYFZ010000020.1 GCA_012727965.1 Clostridiaceae bacterium | reverse complement strand
TGATCTTGGCAGAAACAGTCTGGTACTAATCGTAAGTCATGAAACGGAGGATCTTAAGACTCTTGCTGATCAGATACTTATGCTTAGTGGATTACCTATGAAAATACAAAAAAGGGGAGAGCCTTAAGACTCTCCCCGGGATATTATCATTCGTCATTGACCGATCTGGTTTTCTTCCAACATGTTCTTATGTTCTGGTAACATAAGCAATTATAAATTAGCCAATATTCGGTTTTCTGATATTTCAGGTGGTTCTTGATTTTTAACTGTAGCCAAAGCTCCTTTCGCATTGTTTCCGTTTCCGGAAAGGCGTTTGCGTCTTCGATTTCAGTTGATTGTTAACCTACTTCAAAACCTATTGTTCTAATCCGTTTATAGTGAGGATTAATCACGGTCTGTCGGAAGATTGATTGTCGGTACTCGAATGACTTGATTTCATTATAAACGATTAAGAGTAAAAAAGTGTTACAAATGCATTAAACAGCATGGCTCAAAACGCCGAAAAGAATTGTGCAAATAACAATTGAAAACTTGTCAAATTAAGGGTTCATACTTAACTTTCTAACTATTAGAGGCAGCAATTTATAAATCGTTTTCGATGTGTTGGAATATGTAACAATAGACCCGATAATATTCATAATATGCTGATAGAATCTTTTCTGTTGGATATGAGATCCTAACAGGACATTAAACATATAAAACCTGTTTATCACGCAATAAAGATAAGCAATAATCTTATATAACGTGCAATCTGCACAGATAAAGAAAGCTATTAGTGATTTCTTTTGTCAAACGATTCGAGTGTTAACAATTTGTTTTCATATAGATCACAACACAAGGTTTGCAGGTAGATAAAATTAGGGTGTTTGTTTCTCTTATACCATCGGAGGTTTTTGTAAATTAGATGATTAAAAATAATGTTAAGATGACTACTCATGTTCGCAATATCCGCGAAAATTTTCTGACAGATAAAAAGGTAAGAAACCACCTGCTAGGTATGATAATGATCGTTATCATATATTCTCTGCTCCACGTTTATGTTGGTGTAAGAGGCTGGCAGGCTTTTGGCTCATTTGTGAATATGCCCTTATATGTGACAACAGTCGCTTTTCTCGGTTTATTGTACCCGGCTGCATTCATCACGCTTGATCAAGGTCGTGAATCGAAACCACTGCCCAAGGCAATTGCCTATCTTGGCTATTATTGGGCTGCGTTTTTCTTCTATGCAGTTATGGCTGTACTGACAATAGATTTTTTCAGACTGATCAATAAGGTATCGATGAGTAAATTAGAGGCACTGCTGCCTGATAGCTTCCCTTCAAATTTACCGGCTGCGGGCATTAGTGTAGTTTTCTTCGTAGGATTTCTGCTTGCGATTGGTACATTGATGGCAAGATTCCCAAGAGTCCGCAGATATACTGTCAAACTGGCAAAAGAACTCAAGCTTGACCGACCGCTCAAGGTCGTTGTGCTTTCAGATATCCATTACGGTAGTCTGGTCAGTTCAGCAGATCTCAATATTATGAGCAAGGCTGTTAATGACCTGGAGCCTGATGTAGTCCTGCTGGCAGGCGATATTATAGATAATTCCCTTGATCTGATCAGGAAGACCCCTTTTAGTGATCAGATCAGTAAGCTCCAAGCAAAATATGGTGTATTTGGTGTTCTCGGTAATCATGAATACGCAAATGCAGATCCTGATGAGACCATTGAGCTTTTTGAACAGGCAGGTATAAGAATGCTTAAGGATCAGACAATAAGACTGGCAGATAGTTTCTATCTGGCAGGGCGTAATGAGAAGCGTTCCGAGTTTTCCGGACTTCTCGGGCAGAAGAGCCCTAATGAACTCCTGGGTGAGCTCGATCATGAATTACCGATAATTATGATGCAGCATCAGCCGAATGATCTGCCAATGCTTGAACTAGCAGGTGCCGATGTTTCCGTTGCCGGCCATACACATCGCGGACAGATGTTTCCACTTAACCTTCTAAGCAGAAAAAAATATGAACATAGCTTCGGATATCAGAAAATAGGCAGACTGCAAAACATAGTATCTTCTGGTTATGGAACCTGGGGACCGCCTATCAGACTTGGCAGCAGATCTGAAATCGTTCTACTTGAAATCGAGGGCAGGTGATCATCTAAATGAAACCACTATTGATGTTTAAGCTAAAATACTGTGGTTATTGCCGGAGAGTCGAGAAATATCTCGAAGAGATTTTCGCAGAGAAACCGCATTATCGGCAAATACCTCTGGAGATCGTTGATGAGGCAAAAGAGCCTGAACGATCGAGAAAATATGACTATTACTATGTGCCCACCTTTTTCCTGGGTGATGTTAAGCTTCATGAAGGTGCAATGGATAGGTTTCAAGTCGAGCAGGTCTTGGAGATGGCCTGGCAGAGCAGTCAGAGTCAGGAACAATCAGTATGACTGTTTGGCAGCAGATCGTTCAACAAATGACTTGTTTTATGGCATATGAATATAACTTATACAGAAATAGACATAGTCCGCGAATTGCAGACAAGTCTATTTTTTTGTTGACATGAATACAAGCAGCGCTCTATACTTTTTTGTGTTGAGGCAGAGGGTGGAACCTGACTGACCGGTTACACCTCCATTGCCGCCAGGCAGGAGGGCTCATTTTGATAAAAGAAGAATGTGGGGTTTTCGGAATTTTTGGCCCTGAACAAAATACAGCGGCTGCCGAAAGCTGCTATTACGGTTTATTTGCATTACAGCATCGCGGCCAGGAGAGCTGTGGTATTGCTGTAAACAATGAAGGTAATGTAACAGTATACAAGGACATGGGGCTGGTGCCTGAAGTTTTCTCGGATGATGTTATATCAAGATTGCCAGGGCGTGCCGCGATCGGACATGTACGTTATTCGACAACAGGACCTAGTATCAGAGAGAATGCACAACCTCTTCTGACACGTTACAGTAAGGGTACAATGGCTCTTGCACATAATGGCAATCTAGCCAATACTGATAAACTTCGCAGTTCGCTAGAAGAGCAGGGCGCGATTTTTCAGACTACGATTGATTCCGAAATAATTGCATATTTAATAGCAAGGTATCGCGCTATTTGTTCAAGTGTAGAAGAGGCTGTCGGTATGGCAATGGATCAGCTTGAAGGGGCATACTGCCTGTTGGTATTAAGCCGCGGCAAGCTGATAGCTGTCAGAGATCCGCTTGGTTTCCGACCGCTTTGTCTTGGCCAAATCGGTGACTCATGGGTTTTTGCATCTGAATCCTGTGCACTGGACACTGTTGGAGCGAAGTTCGTCCGCGATATCAAGCCTGGTGAAATTGTTGTTGTCGATAAGAATGGACTGCGTTCGATTACTGACCGCTGCCGTAGTCAGCAGCATAGCTGTATTTTTGAGTATATTTATTTTGCCAGATCTGACAGTAATATCGATGGAGTCAGTGTCTATCAAGCCAGACTTGAAGCAGGGAGGCAGCTGGCCAGACAGTATCCAGTAGATGCAGATCTTGTATTAGGCGTACCGGATTCAGGACTAGATGCTGCGATGGGCTTTAGCGAAGAAACCGGCATACCTCTTGGCAAAGGTTTTATGAAAAACAACTATGTTGGTCGAACTTTCATCAAGCCCTCTCAGGGCCAACGTGAAAACGCAGTTCGTATCAAGCTGAACCCTATCCGCAGTTCTGTTGAGGGCAAACGAGTGATCATGGTTGATGATTCGATCGTAAGAGGTACAACCAGCGCGAGAATAGTAAGGCAGCTCAAGCAGGCAGGAGCAACTGAGGTTCATGTCAGGATTAGTGCCCCGCCTTTTTTATGGCCTTGCTATTTCGGAACTGATATTCCTTCTATAGATGAACTGACTGCAAGAAAATACAATATAGATGAGATCTGCCGGCAAATCGGCGCTGATTCGCTTGGTTTCCTCAAGCTTGAGAGTCTAAGCAAATTAACAGGCAGCATAAACTACTGCGATGCCTGCTTCAGCGGTAATTATCCTTCGCTTATTCAAAAAGATTAATTTAGCTGTCTGAATGAAAACTGAAATTAATGCCCGGAAAAAAGAGTCTGAGGAAAATTAATCCTCAGACTCTTCAAACGTTTCAGTAAAAGTGTCCGCTGACAGCGATGTCAGGCGTTTAAGTTCTTTTAATTCTTTTGGCGTAAGATAGCGCCACTGGCCGCTTGGAATACCATTTAGAGTAACATGCATTATTCTAACTCTGACAAGTCTGGTAACCTCATAGCCCAATGCTTCGCACATTCGTCTGATCTGGCGATTGAATCCCTGTGTCAGTATAATGCGAAAAGTCTTCGAGCTCTGTCTTTTGATTTTACAGGGACGAGTGACAGTATCAAGAATAGATACGCCTGCCGCCATCTGTTGCAAAAATTCATCTGAATAGGGGCGATCGACAGTGACAATATATTCTTTTTCATGATAATTACCGGCTCGCAGAATCCTGTTGACGATGCTGCCGTCATTTGTCATGAAGATCAGACCTTCTGAATCACGGTCAAGTCTGCCTACAGGGAAGATCCTCTTGGGATAGTCAAGCCAGGAGACAATATTGTCGCGCCTGCGCTCATCCGTAGTACAGGTTATGCCTGTGGGCTTATGTACAGCTAAATAGACAAGATCATCATCAGGCAGAATGGGTTGTTCATCAATCTTGACAATATCATCCGGACCAACACGCTGACCAAGCTCGGTAGGCTGATCGTTGATCGTAACTCTGCCGTCAGCAATGATTTTATCTGCCTCACGCCTGCTGCAGAAACCGCTGTCAGCTATATATTTATTGAGTCTGACTGTAGTATTACTGTTATCCATATATCAAGCCGTATGGACCGGTGAAAGCTTCTGCAGATTGCCCTGATGGTCAACTGTAACTACCGGTATATGAGGGAAGTTCTCTTCCAGTCCTGCTATGAATGCACTGTAGCCAGCCTCAGGCGGGATTCCGGTTACAATGAATTTAACCTTGTTCTTATCGATATAGTCGATCGTAGCCCGCATTGGATCAACATTAAAAAGAACGATCATTTCAGCATCCTGCTGCTTGGAAGTATTATATAGATATTCTACTTCGTCGCTTGCAAGCCAGCTGGCGGCTTGTTTGGGTCTTACGCATATAACTTTGAGAGGTGTTTGTTTTATATCTGCTAATTTACGGCCTGCAATGATCAGGCGGCTGCTGGTTTTTTGATCTGTTACACATACCAGTATCATTTTTGTCTTCCTTTCATCTGAAAAAGGCTTATATTTTATTGACATGTACATTTTACGATTGATTTATTAAGGGAATATGTACAGCAGGTGACAAACGTGGTCACTCTGGTTTTATGTCGATCAAGAAACTGTCAAATTTGCTGATCAGGTGTTGTCGTATTTGTGTCTTGCCTGTTGTCTCTAGTCAGTGTGAAGCTGAATACTGTACCTTTTTCCTGTTGACTGCGTACGCGAATGGTCTGCTTATGACGCGCTATGATCTCTCTGGCTATTGCCAGACCAAGGCCAGTTCCGGGTTGGCGGTGGGCCTTGTCTGCCTTGTAAAAACGATCGAAAACATGGTCAATATCTTCAGGTGCGATTCCAGGACCATTATCATGTACTGACAAGGTTATAAGATCGTCATCCCAGCTGGCCTTAAGCTCAACGAGGCCATTTTCGGGTGTGAATTTCATGGCATTGTCCAGCAGGATGACCAGAACCTGTTCGATTCTCTCAGGATTGCCGATGGCAGGCGGACAATTGTCAGTCTCCGGAGCCAGAATCAGTTCTATCCCCAGATCCTCGGCATGATTTTCATATTTGAAGATCAATTCATGAAGCATCTCGGCTGGGCTGAAGCTATACATAGTTAGTTCAGCTGCTCCAGCCTGCAGGCGTGATAGGTCAAGCATATCATTGATCAGTCTGGAGAGCCGCACGGTCTCCTTGAGCAGGATCTGATAATAACGGTTGCGGTCATCTTCTGATCTCACCATATTATCACTAAGCGGCTCAAGCAAAGCTCTCATAGCAGTCAAGGGAGTACGTAATTCATGAGAAATGTTGGCGACATAGTCCCGCCTTGTCTGTTCAAGGCGTTCGCTCTCAGTGATATCTCTAAATAGTGCCACAGCACCGCAGACCGTATCGTTAGATTCTTCGATCGGTGCGATCTGGCAGGAGATCAGCCGATGATCCTGCTTCAGCGTAATTGTTGTTATTTCGCCATTGTCCATAACAGTAAATAAGGCTTGCTCTAGCTCTCCGATTGAGAGGATATCACTTAAGGTTGCAGGTTCATGTCTGGTATCAAGACCAAGAAGACTCCAAACCATACTATTGGTCAAAGTTATACTGCCGCTTCTGTCTACGGCCAATATGCCTTCTGCCATACAGTCGATAATCTGTCTAAGTCTATTGCGCTCGGTAGTTAATGCAGATATCGTCAGTGCCAGCTCATCTGCCAGATGGTTCATAGTTAATGCTAATTCACCGATTTCACCAAGCTTACGAATATTGGCATTGGCCCGCACGGTGAAATTGCCGCTGGCCATAGCCAGGGCGACATCACGAGTTTGTCTTAGTGGTTTGATCAAACGCGCAGCAGCGAAATAGAGCGGCAGCAGCATGATCAGCAGCACCGTAACTGAAGCAGTCATAAGTGCCAAATTCATACTACGGAAACCAGCGTTTAACTCGGACATTGGCTTAACGAAATAGAGAGCGCCGATTATACCTGTCTGCTGGCCGAAGCGGAAGGTGATAGGTACACCTATCAAGAGTATTTCTTCGCGCGTTCCCGGCTGCATATGCGTAAGCCAGAGACTCTCCTCATTTCCGCTAAGCAGTCTGTCGGAGCTGGCAATAATCTGATTTTGCAGCTCCTCTTGATTGATTCCACTGTTATCCGGCAGGGTTCCGGCATAGATATCCTTTGTTACTCCGTCAATGACAAAAGCCCAGGCATCGAAAAGTTCATAGGATGACTGAACCAGGGTGTCAAAATAAGGATCACCCTCAAGGAAGCTGCGTCCCGCCAGTGAGGCAAGAGATTTTGCCTTAGGCTCAAGCTCAGAAACCTTGATCTGCGTAAATACTGGCCGCGAAATATAATTGTAGAAGGCGGCTGTAAGTACTGTCCAGAGCAGGAGAGCAAGCAGCAGCATCGCTAATAATCGGCGGAAAAAGATACTATGATGCATGTTAGTGGCTTACCTCGAATTTGTAACCGACGCCATAGACCGTTATCAGTCCGAAGGGAGCACCTTCATATACGATTTTTTGTCTGATTCGTTTTATATGTGTATCAACAGTTCTGGTGTCACCGAAATAGTCATAACCCCAGACCTTCGAGAGGATCTGCTCGCGGTCCATGACCTGACCTGGATGAGATGCCAGAAGATGAAGGATCTCAACCTCTTTTGGCGTACAGGCAACTGTTTCACCGCGGACCTTGACCTGATAATTGTCAAGATTAATCTCAAGTCCCTCGTAACGGATCACAGAACTGCTGTCCTGATGATTATCACCTAGACGGCGCAGTACAGCCTTGATCCTGGCAATAACTTCGCGCGGGCTGAAGGGCTTGACGATATAGTCATCAGCACCTAGCTCAAGACCAAGGACACGATCGATCTCTTCGCCTTTTGCCGTTAGCATGATGATCGGGACATTGCTGAAGCGTCTTATATCTCTGCAGACTTCGGTTCCGGTTTTGCCCGGCATCATCAGATCAAGGATCACTAAATCAGGATCGACAGAGCTGACCATTTCCAAAGCTTGATTGCCATCGTATGCTGAGCTGTGATCATAGCGCTCGGCATCGAGATACAATCCCAAAGATTCATGAACTACCGGGTCATCATCACATATGAGTATCTTGATATTATTCGGCATCAAAAACACCTCCAGTTGTTATTATAGCGAATTTCTTGGCTGCTTGTGCAATCTGGTCACAATTGTTCGAAATCCTGCTGGCGGCATGATATAATCATTCATTGCAATAGACTTGGGAGGGCAATGATATGCTGCTTGCAGATAGATGGGAAGAATTTGAAATGATTGATGCCGGCGACGGTGAGAAACTTGAGCGCTGGGGTGAATTTGTACTTCGTCGGCCAGATCCTCAGGCAATCTGGCCGCAGGGGATAAGAGCCAGCTGGAAAAAACCGGACGCTCATTATCATCGCAGCCAGACTGGCGGCGGCAACTGGCAGACCAATACCAAACTGCCGGCTCAATGGCATATCCATTACCCGGCTGGTGGCAATATGCCGCGCGAGCTGGTTTTCCGTGTGGAGCCAACCGGTTTCAAACATACAGGATTATTCCCCGAACAGGCTGTAAACTGGGAATTCTTCGCTGATAAGATCACGAAGGCAAACGCCGCCGGCCAGGAGTTTCGTGTTCTAAATCTGTTTGCTTACACAGGAGCTGCTACAGTAGCTTGTGCAGCGGCCGGAGCAGATGAGGTCGTCCATCTGGATGCCTCAAAAGGTATGAACACAAGGGCCAGAGAGAATCTTAACCTGTCTGGACTAGGAGAGAGTTATGTTAGATTCTTCACTGATGATGCCGGTAAATTTGTCGAGCGCGAGCTAAGACGCGGCCGCAAATATCAGGGAATCATCATGGACCCGCCATCATATGGTCGTGGGCCCTCAGGCGAACTCTGGAAGATCGAGGAATCACTTTATGGTCTGGTCGAGCGCTGTGCGCAGCTGCTCAGTCAAGACGCTTCCTTCTTCGTAATTAATTCATATACGACCGGACTTGCTCCGACGGTCATGAAAAACATGCTCGA
>JAAYFZ010000156.1 GCA_012727965.1 Clostridiaceae bacterium | reverse complement strand
GGAATCTTAGACTGGGGACGAGGTGTCTGGACCTATGAAAATACCTGGTACTGGAGCGCGGCTAATGGCAAAATCGATAATGACCTCTTTGGATTTAGTTTAGGATATGGCTTTGGCGATACATCTCAAGCGAGTGAAAACATGATTTTTTATAAAGGAAAGGCACATAAGCTAGATCGTGTTCAGTTTATTATACCAAGTTCCCCAGATGGGCAACCTGATTACATGAAACCTTGGACATTTTCTTCCAATGATGGGCGATTTGAGTCAAGCTTCAACCCAATCCTTGATCGTTCGTCCAAAACTAAGGTAGCTGTTCTTGAAAGTGATCAACATCAAGTGTTTGGACATTTCAATGGGAAAGCAATCCTGGATGATCATACAGTTGTTGAATTTGAAGATTTCTTGGGTTTTGCGGAAAAAGTCCATAATAAATGGTAATAATACTAACCCGTGTATCTCATTTGACTAAAGAGAACATAGCTATTGAAACTAATCCAATTTTTTCAAATCAAGATCAGAAATGCGAAGATCCGGATGAGATTTTGCCTGCAAAGAAAGATATTCTAAAAGTTTATCAACCTTCTGCGGGCAGGTTGTATTACCACTAAGATAATCAAGAGAAACATTTAGTATAGAGGATATGCTCTTGAGTGTCTCGATATCAGGCTCTCTGCTTCCAAGCTCATAATGTGCATAAGTAGACCTGGAAATATTAAGCTGGGTAGCCATATCCTTCTGTGTCAGGTTTCTGGCTGCGCGAATTTCGCGTAACCGTGTGCCTAGCCTCATAATGCACCTCAATGTCATAGTCGCCTGCATATTCATACAGGCTGCAGCTCAATTGCAACTATGACATTATCAGTTAACAAAGACACAGAACGCAACACGATGTTGCAAAACGTCACGTCGATACGCAACAAACTAAAAGAAAAATGACGGTATAAAGCTAAGACATGAATTATTGCCTTTTCAAGCTGACTGGTAATATCTGTGGGTCAAGGCCTCAGATAATAGGCTGCCAGATCTGGTACAATCTGACTAGAGATGATGGCAGTAACACCCTGAAAATACCTGACAAGCCATTTCTGAAGATCAAGATTATCAGTTCTGAAGATGAGCGGAAGATTGCATGAGAGCTGAAGCTCAGCCATCATTTCCTGGAAATCATCTTGGTCTGGCAAAACATGAGAATTGAAATAGATTTGTACTGCTTCTGGCTCGTCATCTAGAATATCGAATAGTTCTTCTGGAATTTCGGAAGTATCTGTGAAGTTTAATATCGGCCACTCACACCAATTTCTCAAAGAACATGTCTGACGTTGTGAAGCGATAACAGCACTACTTAAATCATCTTCAGTTAGCAGGCTTCCTAGCGGTGGTAATTTACTTGAGACATCCTTTTTGGGACTATGCCCGCTTGCGGCAATCGATAAGGCAGCAATATGCTCGGGAGTTGTCCCGCAGCAGCCTCCAATTATTGATACGCCCTTATTGATGAAACTGATCATTTGATTAGCAAAATCATCAGGAGTAAGGTCAAAAACAGTTTGGCCAGCTTCGTTTAGTCTAGGTACGCCGGCATTTGGCTTAGCTAGCAGCATACAGTTTGACGGAATAGTCTTGAATTTCATGTTTTCCGCCATAAACAGAGGTCCTGAAGAGCAGTTCATGCCAACCGCCTGTGCTCCGGCTGCTGCAAGACTTAGCAGACAAACCTCAAAACTATTACCTGATAATGTTTTGCCATTATCGTCTACAGTAACAGATGCAATGACCGGTAGGTCTGACTCTTCACGAACGGCGATAACAGCAGCTCTGGTTTGAGCCAGGTCCATCATGGTTTCGGCAACAAAAAGATCGACTCCAGCGCTTAGCTGTCCTCGAACTTGTTCTCTATAAATACCAACGAGTTCATCGAAATCCAGATCGCCTGCCGGACTCAAGAACCTGCCTGTTGGTGCGAGGTCGCCAGCAACAAGGAAATCGCGTTCCGGGTATTTAATTCTCATGATGTCTCTGACCTTGCATGATATCTCAGTCAGTAATCTGTTGATTTCTTCTGCTTGATCAGAGCTAGATATTGTTCCATGGCCTTCAAGCTTGACGCGATTAGCACCAAAGGTAAATGCATAAACAATTGAACTTCCGGATTCATAGAAGCTCTCCTGAAGTTTCTGCAAAACCTCAGGATTGTTTAGTATCCATTGCTCGGGACTCACTCCTGCAGGCATCCCCGAAGATTGCAGATTTGTACCTGTTGCGCCATCTAAAAGAAGCAGGCTATCTCTATATTCATTCAGAAATTGTTTCTTGTTCATTTTCAGGGCCTCCATATACTGACGGGTCATAAAATCTTATGTTTTCAAGTCTTTTTGTCCATCCAGCAGTCGAAGATGTTAGTGGGAAGGCATTCGTCTCTATACTTGACTGCAATATCCTGGCATTGATGATTATAGCCTCACTGCTAATTTGTGCAGGCCAGGCATTTGCATTAGCTGTATTAGTGAGTGAATGAGTTTTTGTCAACATGATCGTACCTTGAGGTAGTCTGTTATTTGATGGTGCCGGCATCAGCATTAAGTCAAAGCTACTCTCTTTTTCCAACATGGCGGCCATTTCCGGCCAATCAAGCGCTTTTGGCACTATTTGAATACCATATGGTGAAAAATTATCAGCAAATGATTTTACAACTTCCAGGTTTTTGTTGCTTACCAGTTCGTCAACCCCCTCAAAATAGTACCATGTGAGAGGCGAATTGACCTCACTCAGCAGTTGAACCTGGTCTTCGCTTAGTTCTAAACCAGCAGCAGCAAGTAATGCTGCATATCTATGATTTTGCGTTGACAGTGCTGAGTTTTCAGAGAAGTTTCTGCCGACCATGATATAGGACTCAATTCTGCTGTCAGAAGGATAGAAGCTGTAAGCAGGCAGTGATTCTGATCGTATCATCATGCGAGTATCCCAGCGACTTCTGACTATGTCCAGTTTCCCTTCCTGCAATAGTGAGAATTTATCCT
>JAAYFZ010000155.1 GCA_012727965.1 Clostridiaceae bacterium | reverse complement strand
TGATCGTCGAGGCCTTCGAAAATGATTATAAGGCCGTATTTGCCACCTCTCATACGGCCGGACGCGATAAATGCCTGATCCTGAACGCCAGCCGCTTCGCTCGCTTCCTAAGGCTGGCACCGCGCTTGTCAGAGGTCGTTTGGCAATCGGCAAAAGGCGAGGAACTCCGGCCGCTGCGTGTGGCCCAGGATGATCTGCCGCTTAAACTAAAACTCACAGAGGAAATTGACAGCAGCTATCTCAGGCTCAGCATCAGCTGCGGTCAGAAAATGCAGCAGGTCACAGCCTCACGAAATGTCTTCATTGTAGATGAGATCTTCTATCTACCGCCGCGCGAGCACATAGCTCTTATCGAGCCTTTTTTGGCTGCCTATCAGGCGCCCGGTTCACAGAAGATCCTGCTCAACGCATCCGAGGCCAGCGATCTGATCGGACAGATGATGCCCCTGATAGAAGGCTTCTGCCAGCTTGATATAACCGATGAAATACGCTGCCGCATTATCCGTGAGAAGCTCTGGATCTCGGCCGCACTTGACCTCAGTAACAAGGGCATCCGCGCTGATATCAGCTACAATTACGGCGATGTCAGTATCTCACCCTATCGTCAGGAGGCAGAGGTCAGCGATCAGCTGATCATCCGCGACTATGAACGCGAGCAGCGTTTTGAGGACCTGACAGCTCAGCTGGGCTTCCAGCAGCGTGGCCAACATCTGCTTCTGGATAATAATCAGCAGATCTTCGAATATTTCGACCATGGCCGCCTGCAGCTCAAGCAGCACTCGCAAATAACCGAGAGCGAGTCACTTGCCAGTATCGAGGTGATCGAGCCGCCACATATTCGTTTCGATCTTTCAATGGAAAACGAAACCGGCTCACTGCTGCTAAATGCTGATTGGGATACGATCAGCGGCCAGGAACTGTCTGCTTATCAACAGGCTCTGCTCGACGGACGAATCTGGTATCAGTCCAGTGATGGTAATTTCCGCAAGGTAGATCTCTCAGCACGTAAGGAGCTGCTAAGGCTCTATCGCCTGCTGGATACCTGGGAGCTGACCGAGCAAACTGCCGCAGAGAAAAACATCGTTCTGCCACGTTTCCGAGCGCTGGCTCTGTCCCGTATTCAAGCTGATTTCATGCGTATCGACGAGACAGTTCATGACATGATTTCACATCTGACTGACCCGGCCAGGCTGAGCTTCCGCATGCCATCTGGTATCAAGGCAGCTCTGAGACCATATCAGCGTCATGGCTTCCAATGGCTCTGCACGCTTCACCACTATAGATTAGGCGGTATCCTTGCCGACGATATGGGACTAGGTAAAACATTGCAGACGATTGCTTTTGTCACCTGGCTCTATAGACGGACCAAGCGGCCGTCTCTGATCATCGCACCGACCAGCCTGACCTATAACTGGCTGAGTGAATTTAACCGTTTCAGTCCTGACCTGCCCGTCATGATCCTTGACGGCAGCCGTCAGCAGCGTGCCCAGCGCCTGAGCGAGCTTGGCAAAAATGCCTGCATCATTACATCATATGCCCTGATGCGCCGCGATATCGAAGATCTAAGCGATATCCAGTTCGCCAGCTGCTTCCTCGATGAAGCCCAGAATATCAAAAACCCGGAAACATTAAATGCCAAATCAGTCAAGCTGATCCGCAGAGACTGCGCTTTTGCTCTGACCGGCACACCAATCGAGAATAATCTAACTGAGCTCTGGTCCATTTTTGATTTTGTACTGCCGGGTTATATGCTCAGCCGCAGACATTTTGAAAATACATATGAGCTGCCGACTCAGAACGATGAACGCGATCAGCTGCTGCATCAGCTGCATGAACAGATTCGACCCTTCATCCTGCGCAGAATGAAGCGAGATGTACTCAAGGAACTTCCTGACAAGATTGAGAACAGCACAGTCTGTGATATGACCGAGCCTCAGCGCCAGCTCTATGAGAGCTTCCTGCATCAGGCCAGAAAGGATCTGGAAAACGAGCTGGCCGACAGCGGTTTCAGCCGCAGTCATATCTTCATTCTCGCTCTGTTGACGCGCCTGAGGCAGATCAGCTGTCATCCTGGGTTATTTCTGAATGACTATCAGGGAGGCAGCGGCAAGCTGGAGCTGCTGCAGGAACTTCTATCCGAGAGCATCAGCTCCGGCCACAGGGTTCTAGTTTTCTCACAATTTACCCAGATGCTGAATATAATTTCCAAAACCTGGCAGGAAGCCGGCAATGAGAAGCCATTCTATATAGATGGGCATGTACAGGCAGAAGAACGCCTGCGCCTGGTCGAGCGCTTCAACCAGGGCGAAGGCAGTCTCTTCCTGATTTCATTGCGCGCCGGCGGTACTGGTCTCAATCTGACTGGAGCTGATACTGTCATTCACTATGATCCCTGGTGGAATCCGGCTGTTGAAGAACAGGCAACCGACCGCGCTTACCGTATCGGTCAGGAAAATGTCGTTCAAGTCATCAAGCTCTATGCCCGCGACTCAATCGAAGAACGCATCATGAAACTACAGCAGCAGAAAAAAGATCTGATGGACGCTGTTATCAAACCCGGTCAGAATTTGCTCTCAAAAATGTCGGTAGAAGAAGTACGCTCGCTCTTCCAGCTCTGATCCGTGCTCCAGCACGAAAATACGCGTAACAAAAAGCACGCCGTTTCAGTAGTTTGTCTATTTGAAACGGTGCTTTTTATGTGCATTTAGCACAACTTTTTTATACTTCGATTGTTATATTAGTGGTATTGTCACCTTGTATATGACAACATTAATCAGCTAGAATGGCAGTACACGTATTTTCGCATCACGCTATAGCTAACAAGTATCTTATCTGGAGGTATATCCATGAGAACAAACAACGTGAGCGTTGAATCCTTCGTCAAACTGCTAAAAGATTGTCGGGGGAAGATACATCTGGTATCTACTGAGGGCGAGCATCTGATCGTAGACAGCTATCTCTCAGCAGTAGTCGGATTTCAGAAAATGATGAATCTGTTGCCAAATAACAAGCTGTCGATCCATTGCGAGTTCGACGATGATCAGAACAAACTTGATAGTTTTTTTCAAACGGCTGCTAAGTCTAGTTAATAGAGACAATCAATATTAGCAAAAACAGCGGGCCATCCAATCAGGATGGTCCGCTGTTCGTATTTTTGCAGAAATCAGATAAACCTATTTCACCGTGGCAAAGGCCTGGTCGAGATCAGCTATGATATCGTCGATATGCTCAATACCAATCGACAAACGCAGCAGATCAGGTGAGATACCAGCGTCAGCTAGCTGTTGATCGTTGAGCTGACGATGAGTTGTACTGGCCGGATGAAGCACACAGGTTCTGGCATCGGCTACATGAATAACTATCTTGGCCAGCTTAAGAGCTTCCATGAACTTCATGGATGGCTCGCGTCCGCCCTTCACACCGAAGGAGATAACACCACAGGTGCCGTTCGGCATATATTTCTGAGCGAGCTCATAACCGGCATTACTCTTAAGACCAGGATAATTGATCCATTCGACCTGCGGATGCGCCTCAAGATATTCAGCAACAGCCTGGGCATTGCTGCAGTGACGCTCCATACGCAGGAATAATGTCTCCAGACCAAGATTTAGCAAGAACGCATTATTGGGGCTTATAACGGCGCCGATATCACGCATCAGATGCGTTCTGGCTTTCACAATATAAGCGGCTGGTCCGAACTGCTTCGTATAGACGATACCGTGATAGGAATCATCGGGCTCTGTCAGTTCAGGATATTTACCATTGTTCCAATCGAACTTGCCGCTGTCGACAATAACGCCACCGACGGCTGTTGCATGACCATCCATATATTTAGTAGTTGAATGTATGACAATATCGGCACCGAACTCGAATGGCCTACAGTTGACCGGTGTCGGAAATGTATTATCGATTATGAGAGGCACATCATTTTTGTGCGCCACACGGGCGAACTTCTCGATATCGAGCACTACCATTGTCGGATTAGCCAGCGTCTCTGCGAATACCAGCCTCGTATTATCGCGAAAAGCCGCACCGATTTCTTCTTCAGAAGCCTGTGGATCGACGAAGGTAAAATCAATGCCCATCTCCCGCATTGTCTTGTGGAAGAGATTATAAGTACCGCCATAGATCGAGGCCGAACTGACTACATGACCGCCGCTGCGGCAGATATTGAGTACTGAAATCAGCGAAGCTGCCTGACCGGCAGAGGTCAGCAGCGCGCCAACACCACCCTCAAGCTCAGCGATCTTACGCTCAACAGCTCCAGAGGTTGGATTGCTCAGGCGCGTATAGAAATCTCCAGCAACCTCGAGATCGAATAATTTGCCCATCGTATCTGCGGAATCATAGACAAAAGTCGTACTCTGATAGATCGGCAATACACGTGGTTCACCGTTTGCCGGATTATAGCCGCTCTGTAGGCAGCGTGTATTAATATGATAATTATTACTCATTATTGTTCTTCCTCCCTTTTGGCGATGATATTATCATACTCATAGCGCCAGTATCTATCAAGCTTTCGTGTTAGAGCAGGTGGAATTTGTTCACGATTTATACGTCTTCCTGACTGTAAGATGATCAGACGATTGTTCATGGCCTCAATATCCTTCTGCAGGTCAGCCACCATGTTGAAATAGGGCGAACTGCCGGCACGGCTCAGCTCAATCGTCGTAGTCGCCAGGAAATTCGGACTGGTCAGCGTCTTGGCATAGCCAGCAACATCCTCACCAAGCTGAGAAGACAGATCATAATTGGTCCAGATCAGATAAGGTGTCTCATGCATTTTCTGCGTCTCAGATGGACTGAGATCAGTAATCGGCTTCTCGAAGAGCTCTTCATAAAAATGGTTGAAAACATTGTTGTTGCCTGGCAAATGATCACCGAAAAACACCAGCATAACAGGCTCATCGAGTTCCTGCAGATACATTACAAGCTCACGCAGCGCATCATCGGATTCGCGCAGTATATTCAAATAGAGCTCAACACCCTCAGCATCCAACATGCCGGGCATGCGGATATTATAGTTCAGATCCGCCAGAATCTCCTCTTCTCCATAATACGGGAAGTGGTTTTGCATCGTTACAGTAAAAATAAACTGACGCTCACCTGGTTCATTACTATCAAGAGCGCTCTTTATCTGGTTGAAGGCCGCCCGATCACCTTTGAACTGCCTGACCTCGCCGCCCTCTTCGAAATCCTCCAATGCGATAAATTCATCAAAACCCATATTGGGATAGACCTTATGCCTGTCCCAGAAAGTTCGATAATAAGGATGGATCGCCAATGTGCTATATCCCTGATCCTTATACAGCTGAGCCAGACTATGTGTCGGACGATCGAAATATGATGTATAAGGTGTAATACCGTCATTCATAAACAGCATGCTGCTGCCGGTCAGATATTCGAACTCAGTATTACAGGTCCCTCCGCCAAAAACAGAAACCAGCAAATTACCGCTGATACTCTCCGGTCTGCCCTTCAGCCAATCATAAAAGGGCATTACAGGCTCAGAGGTCTCAAGTGAGCGAATATTATTGAAATCAGCATAAGACTCGCTCATGATCGCCACGATATGCGGCTTGGCCGGATCTACATCATCAATCCTATGTTCATATGGCAACTGGTAAAAGGATGGATGAGTGACCCTGTTCTGATCAGGCTGCGTTATCACCAGATGATGAATGCTCTGAAAAAAAGGTATAGTGAAGCCATTTAGCTTATAATTCATCATATTGTTCCAGGGATACCGCGAAACCTTGAATACATTATCCAGCCTGGCAGGACTAAGTATCAGCAATGGCATATAGAGGGCAAAGGCGGCAATCGGAGCAACTATCATGATAATTCTCTGTTTGCGGCTACGCTCTCTTTTCTGTATATTTATAAATATAATTGCATATATTATCAAAACGAGCCAACCTAGCAAAAAACGACTGTTGGCATGAAACTGCAAATCATTTACAGTCTGTGCGGCCTCCGTCAGGATGCGCAGATCCCCCGCGACAAAAGGATCTCCCCGGAAAAAAAGCTTAGTATGATTACCGATCGACAGACCTGCGAAAATAGCCAGATTCAGATATATCCCCAGGCGGCAGCTGCCGATAATACCAACAAAAATCAGCTCAATTAAGAGCAGTATGATATACGAGAGCCAAAATATCTGCACCTTGAGCCAAATATTATGATTAAGCGTGTTGAAAAGCTCAACCATGATCACCAGCATAGCCGGAGCAAGCAACAATGGAATTGCGATATATTTGCTGAAAAAACCGCCGATCAGTCTGGCAGGAAGAATAAGCAGAAACAGAACTACCGAAATAAGCAGCAAGGACAAACGGAAATTGAACCAGTCGAAAGAACGATAGATCAGTGTCATCGTCAGGGCCAGTCCTGTGGTTTTGCCGTTTACGATTAGCGGGCGGGTCTTAGCGCTGTTCGTATGGATGTACATGTATTGATCATCGGGCATATCCAGAACTGTCAGCGCCAGCTCATACTCTTTGCCCATGGCTGCACTTCCGAGGTCAATCTTAAGCTCAGTCTGAGTATAGCGGTTGATATCTGCACCGCTGACAGATAGCGTATAGGCAGGCTCTCTAACAGCAGTACTGTCTTCAGAGCTATTTTCTTGAACAGCTCCTGTTTCACTCTCAGCTTCGATATCGAAAAATTCCAGAAGCAATTGCGCCTGCTCCGGTACTTCCCAGTCATGCGCCAGGTCAAAAGAGAGATAAAATGAGTTCAGACCCTCATGAGTGGGGATAAAAGGCTGCACTAATACATCGCCCTCATTCAGACGATATGGCAGATAATCGATAGCGCCGTCAATAGAATGCTTCTCAGTCTGATAGAAGGATGGCCAAGCCATCCAGGTTGTTATCGCTATTGCTGCTATACAGAGGATGCTCAGAAATAATCGCAGACGACCGGGTGTGAAATATTCTCTAGCGATCGTCATGCGTTCCTTGAGCCGTCCATTACTGACTCTCTTATTATTTTTGTTGCTGTTTTTGTTTTCTGTCATCAATTTTGCCTTCTTCACAAATCTATTTAAGGACAATACAGAACGATTCTATCATCATATGAAGATATTATCCATATTCGGCTGTATCATCTGACAGAAGTCTGACAACAGCAGGAAGGCACAAAAAAAGAAGGCTCTTAAGCCTTCTTCAATTATTTCAGATAGTCGAAATTTTGATCAAGCAGCGCCAGCGCCTCATCTTCAGGTACCGGTCGGCTGATCAGATAGCCCTGTACATACTGGCATTGACTCTCACTTAGATAGTGATATTGAGGTTTGGTCTCAACACCCTCTACCACAACATCTAGTCCAATCTCGCGAGCCAGAGAGACGATCGCCTGAACAATTCTGCGGTCTGTAACATTTTCCACGATCTCATCAATAAAAGACTTATCGATCTTAACTACATTGATCGGCAGCTTCTTAAGATATGTCAGTGAAGAATAGCCAGTTCCAAAATCATCCAGATAGATCAATAAGCCATGATTCTGAAGAGAGGCCAGCTTCTGACTGCTCAGCTCGAAGGAGTCAAGCAGACAGCTCTCTGTAATCTCAAGAGCAACGCTGCCGCGTTTAAGCTCATAATGATCAAACAGCGCTGTTACTTCCTCAACAAAATAGCTCTGCTGCAGCTGTATCGCTGAAATATTGCAGGAAACACAGAGTCCAAGATGCGAAATGCTAGCGGCAAAAGCAAAAACCTCATCCATGACCCATTGGCCCAACTCAATGATCAAACCGCTCTCTTCGGCAACTGGAATAAAACGAGCAGGTGACACCGATCCATAAACCGGACTATTCCAGCGCAGAAGCGCTTCGAAGCCTTTTATAGCTCCAGTCAGGACATCGAACTGTGGCTGATAATGCAGATGGAATTCATGATTGCGAATAGCGTTTCGCAGATGATTGTCCATTTCAACCCGCTCAGACATCAACTCTACCAGCTGTCTGTTGAAGAAGCTATATGTATTTTTACCGGAATTTTTCGCCTGATACATTGCCATCTCGGAATGTTTCATCAGCACTTCCATATTGTCGCCATCACGGGGATAAACCGCTACACCTGTACTAACAGTAATATAGTACTGATTATCACCATAATAGAATGGCTCTGCGAACATTTGTATGATTGATTCCGCCAGGCCGTCAACATAAGCTAGAGAATCACCCACTGACTGAAACAGAATGAACTCATCACCGCCGATTCTGGCCAGTATCGTATCTGGTCCAGACAGAAGCTTTAATCTTCTGGCAACTTCCTGCAGCATATTATCACCAACAGTGTGGTTATAGTGATCGTTGATATTTTTGAAATTATCAATATCTATGAAGAACAATGCTCTGTATTGTGAATTTGGCAGTCTGCGCTGCACAGAGCTCATCATTTCATGCATGACATAAGTACGATTGGGCAGTCCGGTCAGACTATCGAAATAAGCAAGCTGGCGAATCTCCTCTTCATAGAGTTTACGCTCAGTAATATCAGTCAAAGAACCCGCACGTCTGATTACATAGCCCTCATCATCATAAATTGTTTTACCGCGAACGAGGAACCATTTATACTCATCGGAGCGCATCTTCAGTCTGCTCTCATTACAAAAATTGCCTCTGTTATTTTCTTTTTCACAGCTCTCGAAGAAGAGACTGCCATCTGTACCATTTTCCTTATCATCGGGGTGGATCAGCTTGAGCAGATCCGCGCTGCAAAGGTCATATTCTTCCTTGCTGTAGCCAAGCATATCATACAGACGATCGGATACGAATATTCTGCCGCTGGCAGCATCCCAATCCCAAAGAGCATCCTGGGCTGACTCTGTCAGTAGCAGATAGCGTTCGACCATATCCTTGGTCTCCTGCCTGGCCTGGCGCAGAGCATGATGGCTCTCACGCAAGGCTAATTCGATCTGAGCGAAATCTGTTTGCATCACAATTTATCTCCCGGTTATCCTGACAATTTCTTCTGCTATAGCAGCAACTGGCATCTGTTTATCGACAGCACCAAGCTCATACGCGACCTTCGGCATGCCGTAAACGACACAAGATTGCTCGTTCTGTCCTATTGTTTTCGCGCCCTGTTGATGCATGGCCAGCAGGCCTCTTGCACCATCAGCGCCCATTCCTGTCAAGATAACGCCAACTGCTGAACGACCGGCATTGGCAGCGACCGAATCAAACAAGACATCTACAGATGGACAGTGGCCGCTGACGCGTTCGCCCTTCTCACATCTGACATAATAGCTTCCATCTGAGCTCTTTTTTACGCGCATCTGGAAATCCCCCGGTGCTATCAGGACACGTCCGGGCAGCACCTTGTCATGATCCTCAGCTTCCTTGACTTCGAGAGCACATGACTGATTAAGTCTCTGCGCATACATCTGTGTAAAAACCGGGGGCATATGCTGGACAACAACGATACCTGGCATATCAACTGGAAGTTCCTTGATTATCTCATAAAGAGCTTCTGTACCGCCGGTCGAAGCGCCCATAGCAATCAAATCAACTGCTTTTGATCCGCCTTTTGCCGCAGTGCCGGAAGCAGTCTGAATCGGAGCAGCTGTCGCGGCAGCCTTGGCCACAGCACGACCAGCACGGCGATTAGCAGTTGCGGATATTTTAATCTTGATCTTAAGGTCATTAACAAATACACCATAACCCATGCCCATTTTGGCATCAGGCTTAGCAACGAAATCGACAGCACCTGCGCTCAGGGCATCAAATACAATATTATTAGCCGAACTGACAACAACTACAGGTATATCGAACTTCGGCATTACCTTCTTGAGAAAATCAATACCACTCATACCCGGCATTTCGACATCAAGGGTGATGACATCCGGCTGGGTGCGTTCAATCACATGAATCGCGGCATCTGCATCCGGAGCCTCTCCTACTACCTCAAGATCAGGATCCTGACCAATATGAGTACGCATGGCCTGACGAAAAAACGCCGAATCATCAATTACCATGACTTTTATTTTGTTCTTTAGCATATCTGTTTCTCCTTAAGCAAGAGCTGGTTTTTTATAGATTGAGGGGCTAATATATTCGAAGCCCTGCAGGTTTCTGCCGAGAGTTTCCGAGTGGCTGATGAAGAAATAGCCGCCGGGCTCAAGAGCATCGAAATATTTCTTGACGAGAGTCTGACGCGTTGCCTCGTCGAAGTATATCATAACATTTCGGCAGAAGATGAAATGAAACTTTTTCTTAAACGGGAAGGTATTCATCAGATTGAAACTGCGAAATAGAATCATATCCTTGATCTGATGTGTCACTTGAAACTGACCTGATTCATTCGGCTTATGGAAATAGCGACGCTTCCATTCCAGCGGTATGTCCTCTACCTGTTCGCCTTCATAGACGCCTGAAGAAGCTTTGAGTAAGATTCGGTTGGAAATATCTGTAGCCAGTAATCTGACATTCCAGCTGCTGCGCTCAATGCCAAGAGCATCGGAAAAAGTCATCGCCAAAGTGTATGGCTCTTCTCCTGATGAACAGCCCGCGCTCCAGCCTCTGATCTCTTTGTTAGGTACCCAGGTTTTCAGATCCGGCAGCATTTTCTGTTTGATAAAATCAAAATGATCTTTTTCACGCATGAAGAATGTATGGTTGGTCGTGATCCTCTCAACAAATTCGCGGTGCATATCGCCTGTTTTGTCATGACCTAGAGCATCGAGATACTCATCATAGCTCTTATGGCCTCGCTTCTGCAAAACCATATTAAGCCGGCCCTCGAGCAAAACCTTTTTCTCCTTGCCCATATGGATGCCGACTTTGTCCTTGATATATTTGACAAGTCTGTCAAATTCGTTCGGTTTTAGTTCCATTCTCCACAACCCTCTCATTCAGTCCGGCCGCCGCATCCTCTGCGACGGCCGGCCAAACAATTACTTAATCTTCCAGGCCGAAATCTTCGGCTTTTGCTGGATTACGAGATGGATCCGAGACGCCGTTGCTATTGTCCTTTTCATTCTGTCCGGCAGAATCCTTAGCTGCCTTTTCGGCAGTTTTATCTTGAGTCTTATATTTTGAAAGCAGATCTACTTCTTCCGATTCTGTAGCTTCTGATAGCTCAGCTTCGTCTGAAATATCGTCAGAAGCATTATCCAGATCAGCTTCCTCTAGAGCATCTGTAGTCAAATCATCAGATGTCAGAGCATTCTCAGGATCTTCTGTCCAGTCGCCTTCATCATCTGTGTCAGCCTCTGCCTGTTCGGCCATTCTCTCAGCACGCTTACTGCCCTCAGATTGTCCCATTGACAGTCTGAACTGGCTGATAGCCTCATTGAGCGTCTGAGCCTGATTCTTAAGGGCTTCGCTGGCAGCTGCGCTCTCTTCAGAGGTGGCGCTGTTGTTCTGGACAACACGGGATACCTGTTCTATACCGTTCATGATCTGGCCAAGACCGCTGGCCTGTTCATTGGAAGCTGAAGCGATATCACTTACTAGCTGAGCAGTCTCATCGATACTCTCGACGATTTCTTTAAGTGATTTGGCAGTACCATCGGCAATCTTATTACCTGCTTTTACCTTGTCCAATGTGCTCTCAATATATGAGGTTGTTTCCTTGGCAGCCTGTGAGCTTCTCATTGCCAGGTTACGGACCTCTTCAGCGACGACAGCGAAGCCACGTCCATGCTGACCGGCTCTGGCAGCCTCGACTGCCGCATTGAGTGCCAGGATATTGGTCTGGAAAGCGATATCATCGATTACCTTGATGATCTTGCCGATATTGGATGAGGCTGTATCGATATCCTTCATAGCAGCCTGCATTTGCACCATCTGTTCATTACCGCCCTCTGCAGCGTCTTTTGCTTTTTCAGAAATTTCACTGGCGGTGCGGGCATGTGCAGCATTGGACTTAGTAGCACTGGTAACTTCTGTAATCGAGGCAGAGAGCTCTTCAACTGAGCTTGCCTGTTCAGTAGCGCCTTGTGACAGCTGCATGCTGCCATTTGAAATCTGCATAGAACCGGCGGCCACCTGATCAGCGGTTGAGGCAATGTCTCTGAGGATTCCGTTCATCGACGCAAGCGATTTATTGATAGAATCGCTGATCACCTGATACTCGCCCTCATATTCACCTTCCATGGTCTCTGTGAGATCACCTTCAGCCATAGCGGACAGAACGATCTTCATCTCCTGCAGCGGAGCTGACATGGCTCTTAGTGCTTCGTTAAGATTACTTACGACCTCTGCATATGCACCCTTATATTCAGATGAGTCTGCCTGATAATCGAGATTACCACTCTTAGCTGCATCGGCTACAGCACTGGCGGCTTTGCCCAGTGATTGAACTGATTCCATCATGCCGACGATCGAAGGCAGAAGCTTATTGTTCTCATGTGCAGCCTCAAGCTTGACGTAGAGGTCTGGCAGTGATGTGAAATCACCCTCAGCAACTGCTATACAAGAATTTTGAACATAGGTGAAGACCTTGCGGACCATATTGATCTGATGAGCCAGATCCTTGAAGGCTCCCTGATACTCACCTGTCATACCTACTGTAACATCACTGTAGGAAATTCTGCCGAGGACCTCTCCAGCTTCAGTAAGCGGCACAGTCATAGCATCTAGTGTATCGTTGACGCCCTGAATAATATCGCGATAGGCACCTTCGAATCTCGTTGCGTTGCCGCGCTTCTCGAGATCACCCTTTGCAGCCGCAGCTGTCAGTTGATTGGTCTCAGAAACAAGGTTATTTAGTCTGTTGACGACTCGCAGAACACTCTTGGATAGATCATCCTTATCTGAACGTTCATTGATCTTAATATCGAGATTACCGGCAGCGATCTGTTTCATCGCTTTTGTCTTCTCGCGCAGGCTATCAGTAATATTCTGGGTAGCTCTTGCCAGATTGCCGATTTCATCCTCACGCTTCATGAAGTGATCTGCAACATCCCGTTCGGTATTGCCGATACCGAGCTCATTGATATCACCCGAAACAACTTCTATAGGAGTAGCAACACTCTTAGCGATTACAAAAGCCAATATCAGGCTGATGATGACGAATACCAGGGCCAGACCCATTGATATCAGGCCGAGAGTCGTAACACTGCCGAAGAGCTCATTTTTGGGAGCTACAATGGCCAAAGTCCAGCCGGTGGTAGAAACAGGTCGATATGAGATTGAGTAGGTTGTACCATTTAGATGATACTCGCCAGAACCGATCTCTTGAGCGACCATGCGCTTTTCAATCTCGATCAGCTCCGCAGAACCAAACTCATTCGGCCCTGTCTCGATATTGTTATGCATGCCGGTAACTAGTTCCTGCTGCAGATGACCGATCGTATTACCGGTGGCACCAAGCAGATAGGCATAGCCAGTCTCGCCGACACTGATATCAGATACTATAACGCTAAGCTCAGATGCTGGTCTCGCAGCACCCATAACACCGATTATGTCACCAGTGTTGTTCAAGACCGGGACGACGAAGAAGACGTTCAGCTGGCCGTTTGCTTTACTGATAAGCGGCTCGGAAACTGTATTCCTCCCCATCATCGCCTTCTGGAAATAGTCACGATCGGATACGTCGATCTTGACGCCAGTTGATGTATAGCCCTGACCGTCAGCCGTTGCGACAAAAGCATAAAGATGGCCGCTGTTAGAAGCGAACATGTTGATCAGCTGTTTGATTCTGGACTGATTACCCTTAAGATCACGGAAATGATCTGTAGAGGTGAAGGCTTCCAGTCCGGTCCAATAGCCGGTAACTCGCTCTTCAATAATTCTTCTGGTCTGCATGGTCTGAGACGACATGGATTCATCGATTTGTTTGATCATGGCGTCTCTGGCCATCAGATAACTGACAGCAGTAAGACTGAGACATGCCAGCGCTA
>JAAYFZ010000019.1 GCA_012727965.1 Clostridiaceae bacterium | reverse complement strand
TCAATGGAATATAGAATTCTCGGAAGAAGCAATATCAAGGTATCACGCCTGTGCTACGGTTCACTGACAGTGAGTCCGTCACAGGCTGATTTGTCTGCGCGTGAGGGCGGGGAGCTTATTGCCTATGCGCTTGATCGTGGTGTCAATTTCATTGATACCGCTCAGCTCTATCAAACTTATTCACATATCAGGGAAGCACTCAGACGGGTATCTGAACTGCCTGTCATATGCAGCAAAACCTATGCCTGGAACAGGCAGACCGCTCTGGAAGCTGTCGATGAAGCCAGACGCGAGCTTGATCTCGATAAGATTGATATTTTTCTGCTGCATGAACAGGAAAGTGTCATGACTATGCATGGACATGCCGAAGCGCTGGCCTGTCTGCTTGAGCTGAAAGAACAGGGGATAATTGGTGCTGTCGGATTATCGACTCATGCCATTGAACCTGTCCGGGCATTGACCGAGGCTGTTAAGCATGATCGCAGCGGCCTCTGGCAGGAGTTTGATCCCGGTCCCTGGCAGGAAGCTGATATAGTCCATCCTCTGCTTAATTTACGGGGCATCGGGCTTCTCGATGGCGGACCGGAGGGAATGCAGACCGCAACCGTGCAGGCTGCAGATGCCGGGCTTGGGATATTCGGCATGAAAATGTATGGCGGCGGGCACCTTCTGTCAGATTTCAATCAGGCAGCTGAATTTGCCTTGAGTCAGGAGCATGTCGCATCCTATGCTGTAGGAATGCAAAAATATGAGGAAATTGATGCCAATATCGAATTGTTCAGTAAGCCAGGGATAGATCCGGCCGTTTGTCAGACCAGAAGTACTGACCGCAGGCTTATAGTATCAGACTGGTGTACCGGCTGTGGAGCCTGTATCGCAAGATGTCGTTCAGGGGCTTTATGCCTAAATGATCAAGGTACAGTTACCGTAGATCATGATCGCTGCACACTTTGCAGCTATTGTGCGACCGTCTGCCGTGATTTTGTGCTCAAAATCATATGAGAGGAGTTTACAATGACTGATTTAGCTGATCGCTGGCTTGGTATTGATTATGGTGAAGTCAGAGTTGGAGTAGCTGTAAGCGATCCTCTAGGCTATACTGCCAGAGGCGTTGAAACTATCCGCTGGAATGGTCAGGATATGACCCGGGTGATCACGCGAATAATTGAATTGATCAGACAATATGATGTCAAAGGTATTGTGGTTGGTGTCCCGCGCAGGACTGACGGCAAGGCAGGTGCTTCTGAAGATAAGGCCCGGGAACTGGCTTCAGAGCTTGAGAAGAACTCAGGTATAAGCGTCGTGCTGCGTGATGAACGCTATACTACTGTGCTGGCTTCACGTGTGATGCGTGAAACCGGTGTAAGCCGTGACAGGAGAAAAAACATCGTTGATCAGATAGCCGCGGAAATAATACTTCAGGAGTATATGGAAACACGTCGCAAAGGAATTAACTGATGTGGTATAATGTCAGCATATTTTGCCTATGAATGAAAGGCTTATTTGAACAGATCTTAACAAGGAGGATCTAAATATGTTATTAGATGAGAATAAATGCTGCTGCGGTGATCAGGAAGAAGAAAACTGCAATTGTGATGATAACGGTGGTTGTGACTGCGGACATGACCATGACCATGACCATGAGCATGATCATGGTGCGGCTACTATCGTTATGACAGATGCTGAGACAGGTGAAGAGTATACCTTCATGATCGTTGACGATTTCCCTTATGACAGTGAGCACTTCTGTGTTTTGATCACAACAGATGAGGAAGAGCCGGAAATGGTTATTACGAAGGTTGTGACAATGGAAGATGGTACAGAGGGCCTCATGAGTCTGAGTGAGGATGAGTACGATAAGGTTTATGCCGAGTACGAACGCCTCTGCGAGGATGAGGATTATGAAATCGAGGATGAGGAAGAATAAGAAACCAGCAATAACAGTCAAGGATGACAGAGCCTCGAATGAGGATGTACTGGCAGTAATTGCAGATATTGACAGCGGACGTGAGTACTACATGTCCTTTATTGACATGTTTCAGCTGCGCGGTCGCGACTATGTCGTTATGTACAACTATGAACCGGATGACGGCAGTCATAGAGAACCGGAAATAGTTATTATGCGCTCGGAGAGACATGTAACAGGCGAACAGTATTTCAAGTCGATTCGCGACAAGAAAGAACTTGATGCAGCCTTCAATATGTTTTACAGCCGCTTTGTGCATAGAGAAGCTTAAGACTGGTCTGATTTGTCAGGCCAGGCATAGGCCGGGTCGTTAATCGGCCCGGCTTTTGCAGATAATCAATAATTGAAAGAGTGTATGCGATGATGAATGAAGAATATCAGCAGAATGAACATCAAGATCAGACCGGGCTGAATACAGCTGCTGAATCTGATGCTTACAATCAGGCACAGCTTTCTGATCCGGGCGCAGCCTATTATCATGGTGAGCAGGGCAGAATCAATTTGCGCGAGCCGCGGTCGTCATCTGACAAGCGCTTCAGCCCCAAAACGGTTTTGATACCATTGGGGTTTATGATACTGCATTTTCTCGTTATAAATATTGTAGCCATTGTGGTTCTGATTATTGCTCTGATTATTGGCAGTGGTGGTGCTTTGGATTTAAATACACTTGCCGATCCTGATTATATCAATAAGCTTATCATTGAGCGGAATTCTCAGATAACAGTATTTTATGCGTTGGCGTTATTGCCGGTTTACCTTATTTACATGTATTTTGCCAGACGCAAGCGTCCCGACACCGTGTATATTAAGCGAGCCGGTATACTGGATCTGCTGCCTTCGATCGCTATCATGATCGGAACTATGGGTTTAACAAACTTGTATTTTGTTTTGCTTACGCAGATATCTGAAACAAACAGCTTCATCGCAAGGCTTATGCAGGATTATGAAGAGTTGTCTTCTTTGGCTTTTTCAACTGAAACAGATTATTTGTGGTTGATACTGGGTATCGGAATCGCCGCACCGGTTGTTGAAGAGCTCCTGTTCCGCGGCATAATTCAAGGTGAACTGAGACATGCGATGCCGGAATGGGTCGCTGTGATAATACAGGCAGTTCTATTCGCGGCCTTCCATATGCAGCCTATCCAATCAAGCTATGTGATCATACCAGGTCTGATGCTTGGTGCCGCCTATGCCTGGTCGAAATCTCTATGGGTGCCGATAATCATGCATATCTTCTTCAATTTGCTTGGCAGTCTTGTTCCGAGTCTGATTCAATCCGATGAAATGCTCCAGCAGATCGTGATAATTTCAGAAGTAGCATTTATACCAATCGCGATTGCTGCCGGCATATTTATGTTCTTAAGAAGCAGGAAAAGAAAAATCGATCAGAATATTGGAGGAAGCAGCGTATATGAGCCTTCGTTATGAGAACAATCTGGTAGTACCAGAGGATTATTTGCCTAGTCTAAGTTTGCGGGAAACTGAACTTGCTATTAAACAGATCAAGGATCGAGTTGAGTCACAGCTAGCGGATACCTTAAATCTTACTCGTGTTTCCGCCCCGTTGTTTGTACGCAAAGAAACGGGATTGAATGATGACCTCAACGGTGTAGAACGTCCGGTTAGCTTCGAAATCAAGGATCTCGGCGCAAATGTTGAGATAGTGCATTCTCTGGCAAAATGGAAACGAATGGCTCTCAAGAGATATGTTTTTGAACCAGGAGAAGGTATATACACAGATATGAATGCTGTTCGCAGGGATGAAACACTCGATAACATGCATTCAGTTTATGTTGATCAGTGGGACTGGGAAAAAATTATCAGACAAGAACAAAGAAGCATCGACTACCTACAGTATGCTGTCAGAGAGATTTATGCTTGTCTCAGGCGTGTCGAAAATTATGTTTCAAGAGAATACTCTTGTATGAAGAGAAAATTGCCGGAAGAAGTCTTCTTCATCACAACAGCTGAGCTGTTGAAAATGTATCCGGATATGTCAGCGAAAGAGCGAGAAGATGCAATTTGCAAAGAGAAGAAGGCTGTCTTCATAATAGGTATCGGCAACCCGCTTGCTGATGGCAAGCCGCATGATGGCAGAGCCCCGGACTACGATGACTGGGAACTAAATGGTGATTTGCTATTTTGGTACCCTTTGCTCGAAAGAGCTTTTGAAATATCATCTATGGGAATTCGCGTTGATGAGCGCAGTATGCATAGTCAGCTAGTAGCTGCAGACTGCCTGGAACGTGAAAAACTCGATTTCCATAGAAGCGTTCTTTCCGGTGATCTTCCATATACTATCGGCGGCGGTATTGGTCAATCGCGACTATGTATGTTTTTTCTTGATAAGGCGCATATTGGCGAGGTTCAGGCTTCTGTCTGGCCAGAAGAGATGATTGCTGCCTGCGAACAAAACAGCATTAAACTGCTTTGATGAATAATAAGAGAATAAGACAAAATGCTAACAGGCTATAGAGTTAAAAAGAGAACCTTCCTGGTTGCTGGTCTGGCTTTGATAGCCAGTCTGGTGATTGCAGGCATGATGAGCCTTTATGCGGCTTCGCTATTAGGCCCGGGCGTGCTGCATCGATTTTCTCTTAGCGAACAGCCGCAGCAGAGCGTACTTCAGGGCAGTGGCATAAATATCTGCTCTGCTCAAGCCGGCAATTTGATTAGTGATGGTTCTTTCGAGCCGGTTTTTTATGAGCACTTTCTGACAGCCTACAGCGGCAGCCAGGATACTCTGGCAGTATCTTCCTCCGAAGCATCGCTGGATGGTGTTTATACAGATGACTTTTTTGTTGGGGCACAAGCCAGGATCATGACTCTTGATCCTGAGGGCTTAAGGCTGAAGAAACAAGCTGTTGTCCGCAGCTTTATACTCAATCAGCCAGGTTTGTTCCAGAACATCAGGCTGCCTGCAGATATGCCGACTGAGTTTCGCATTTACGATATGGCGCTTAAGTCACAGGATCAGATCATAGCCGGAGGCAGCAAGGGTGTCGTACTAACATTCAATAATAATGAAATTCAGGCTCTGTCTTCAACAGGATCGCCAAACAGCATCATTTCTGTAGATGCACAGGGCGATATGGCCGCAGCCTGCAGCAATGCTGGTGAGATTTATCTTTCGGCAGATGGTTATGCATGGGAGAAAATTTACGGACCGGATATCAGCCTCAGGTCAATATCAATAGATGATAACGGCATGATTGTTGCTGTCGGCAGAACTGGCAGAATCGTCAGCGGAACAGCTGACAACATTCAGGTTGCCATAAACCCTGCCGCAACACATGATCTCAATGAAACCGCAGCCTGGCAAGGTGGATGGCTGGCGGCAGGAAATGGTGGGACCATCCTCTACTCAGCTGACGGAACTATCTGGGAGCAAATAGATAATGATGTTAAAACTGACTGGGTAGACATCATCGCTGATGATACCGGTGCTATGATTATCGGTACTGGCGGGGAACTTGCTATGGTCAGCACTCAAGGTGGCAAACCCAGTGTAAGAATAGTAAATGCTGATAATGGACCCGCGCTGATTGCGCTGGCAAAAGTCAATCAGAATCAATTGATTGGCCTGGATGGCAGCGGAACCTTCTGGCTAAGTCAGAATGAGGGCAAAACCTATAGAAAATCAGAGTTAAGTACAGGAATCACTGCAGTTGATATTGTATATAACGGCAATGGACGAATCATCGCTATAGATAACAAAGGACGACTGGCTCACTCTCAGCTGGTAGCAGGAATCAGCCTTGATTCGCCTCTGCAGGATGGTCAGTATCAGGCCGGAGATCATATTTATTTAAGCAAAAAGGGTGATTCTGCGCAAACAAATCAATTATTTGAATCTAAGCAGGGTGATTTCTGGATAACTGATGATCAGAAATCAATTAGCCGGATAATTTCAGAAGATAGCCCTGCCGGCAGAGGATATCTTGAGGTCGACATTGATAGAAATATAGTTATTTATCAGTTGATCGACAGAGAAGAGCTGCGCAGCCAATTGGAAGATAATGTGCTCAGATTCAGCGGTTGGTTTAAGACGAATAACGCATCAACATCCATTTCAATCAGCATTGAAGGATTAAGCAGAGAAGTATCAACAGACTTTGATTTGACTCCTGGTCAATGGCGCAGGCATGCATATTCCTTCGTTGTACCAGAGGTTTGGCTGCAGGATCAGGATGTTTATCTGAAGATTGAATTACATGGCGGCGGCATAGCTGCGATCGATGATCTTATGCTTACAGCTGCAGGTAATGCCGGACAGGCTTATACCAATACCCAGTTGCAGGAGATTGGTAAAATTTCACCAGCTATTATGAGATTGGAACAGGTTCCGATAGGTCGAATAGATGCGCCCGAATCAGCATGGCTGCAGCCTGTTGGCCAGACTGGGTTTGTTTTCACTGGTGGTGCATGGAGTCTCGAGAGGACTGCTGCTCTGGCCCCGGCACTTGAGATGGCCTTCGAGACAAAAGCCTCGCCTTGGCTTATTATCGACTCCGCCGCTTCTCCGGAAGAACTGGCCAGCCTGATTGAATATCTTGCGGCACCGGTTTCTGAATCATATGGCAAACTGAGAATGGAGCAAGGAAGAGCAGTTCCCTGGACTGAGTCTTTTGCCAGAATTTATCTTGAAATAGCTGATGATGGCGGTCTTTTTTTCGACGATCGTCTGAAGAGCTCGTATGTGGATTGGGTCATTGGTCAAATCGCCTTGAGCCCTTATTATAACGAGATCAAGAACCGTTTGGTTTTTGTTGATGCGATGACATACAGTCAGGGCCTTATGCAGTCATCTGCAGATTATCATGCTTCGACATTGGAAACTGGCGGCAGGATCGCTGGAATCAGTGACATGGAGAGCCTCTATGCGGATTATTGGAACAATATTCCGCGAAACACAGATAAACTGTCGCAGGACTGGCCGGAAATGCTGCGCAAGGTTAGTTTCAATAATGGCAGTGAGAGTGAAGAAGTCAGTCTAGCTGAAATGGTCGCCGTCATGAGCTATGATCTAGGTGGTCAGACAGGACTTGCACTTATAGATCAGGGATGTGCTGAAGGAAGTAGTATGTCTGGCGAAGAGAAGCAAAAAGCTATAACCGCAGCAACACTTCTGTCACAAGCCGCTATCGGCAGACCACAGAAGGTTATCAGATTAAGTGCCTCAGAAGATGTTTTCGTTTTCGCGGCCAATGACAGTTCATCTGAGCGGGTAGTAATCAGTAATACAGGAAGTATGCCGGCGACCTGTCAGCTAGTTGCAGAATACGATTTGGCGGATTCTGTTATCAGTAAATATGACAGAAGCGGTAGCTTGATCGGCACTGAAAAATTCAGACGCAATGATGCTCATATTACTGTTTTGCCCGGCGGTGTCGTCTATTTAGAAAAGCTTGACAGTCGTTAAGCTGCTCGATATAATAATCAGGCGCCTGGGTGGTTAGCTCAGCTGGTTAGAGTACTTGCTTGACATGCAAGGGGTCGTTGGTTCGAGTCCAATACTACCCACCAGGTCGAAGCCCTGAGACTTTACGTCTTGGGGTTTTTGCTTTTTCAATGCATCACAGCCTCCATCCTTCAGCTGTGAAACTGCCTGTATGGTACAATAATAGCAAGGATTCAAGAAGTTAAATTAATATGAGGTGAGATAGACTTTGAAAAAAAATGACCCTTTATCAACAGAAAATGAAATTGTTCAAGATTATGATAGTGATCAGCAAGAATTCTCTTTTGAAGAGATGGAGCTGTCACCTGAGCTGATGCAGGCTATCGAGAAAATGGGTTTTACCGACCCTACAGGGGTTCAGGCCCGTACTATTCTGCCGATGCTTGATTGGCATGATATTATTGCAAAAGCACCTACTGGCACAGGCAAGACAACTGCGTTCGGCATACCTGCTCTAGAGCATCTCGAGATCAATGAGCAGGGGATACAAGTGCTGATCCTGGCGCCTACCAGAGAGCTGGCAATTCAAATTGGCGAAGAAATGACTGAACTTGCCGCTTATATGAGCCATGTCAGAATAGCTGTCGTATATGGTGGACGCAGTATTGGCAATCAAATAGAAGAAGTACGACATAAACCGCAGATAATGGTTGCCACACCAGGAAGATTGATCGACCTGATGAAGCGCAACGTAGTTCACTTAGGAGCAGTTCATACTGTTATTCTTGACGAAGCTGACAGGATGCTTGATATGGGCTTCGTAAGAGATGTTCGCTATGTGCTTGATAAAATGCCTAAGGTTTCACAGATAGCAATGTTCAGCGCGACGATGTCAAGATCAGTTATGGATATAAGCTGGATTTATCAGCGTGAGCCCGTTGAGATCGTAGTTGAAGCAAGTGATGAGAATAAGCCGCAGATAGATCAATTTCAAATTGTTGCAAATGGTGCTGAACGCCTAAAAGCGACCGTCAAATTGATAGAACAAAATTCTTTTGAGAAGGTAATGGTTTTTTGCAACACGAAGTATATGACAGAAGCAGTTGCACGTAAACTGAAAAAAGCTGGTGTCAAGGCAGAGAGTATCCACGGCGATATCAATCAAAGCATGCGGGAAAAAGTTATTAAAGGCTTCAGAAACGGCAATATCAGTGTCCTTGTTTGTACTGATGTTGCTGCCCGTGGAATAGACGTTGAAGGTGTTGAGGCTGTCATCAATTATGAAATTCCTAATGAAAATGAGCACTATACGCATCGAATCGGCCGGACCGGACGTGCAGGACGCAAAGGAGTAGCTTATACATTTACGTCGCCGGTACATCAAGTCAGGCTTGAAAGCATTATAAGATATACGAGAACTGAAATGGAGCTGCTTGAGATTTAAGATAAGTCCTAAATGCATCTGGATTGAATTGATCAATTTTGCTTCTTATACCATAATGAAGTCTCAAGATTTACCTGATTCAGGAGGTTTCAATGATTGAAATAAAATGTGCCGGCTGCGGCAAAAATTTTCAGGCTGATGAGAAGGTTGAGCGTGCCTACTGTCTTTATTGCGGTCATGCAAATATGATAGGCGCGGCAGCGGTAAATGACCAGACTGTAGATCCGGATCAAGAACGCTATCTTGAATGGAAAAAGGCAATAGAAAATGTTAGGTTCAAGATCTGGAATAAGAAGACTGGTGAAAAAGGCGACACATTCATTGGTTTCTGGTCGATGTTGATTTTTCACGGTCGTAATAGCAGGGGCTTTTTTGGTCTTAAGCGTGCCAGCCGGGAAGCAAATAAATTTTGGCAGCAGTCTGTAATAGGCGATGTGCTTATTGAGGCTGGAGATCAGGCTAAAAAGCTTATATCGGAGCAACTGTATGATTCTGCCCGAGCTTTTTATCAGACTTGCCGTGAAGACCGACACTACGGCTCGAAAATGCTTGATATGGTTAAGCTTAAACCAGAGCAGATTGCAGACAAAGCAGCTGCTGAGGTCAGTGAGCTGATTTTCAGTTATTGGCTGAAATTCGAACCAATCAGCTATCGTGACGAAATATTCAGGGCAGCCTGGTTTGCTTTTTCGTCTGTGTTTACAGAAAAAAGCGACGCGCTTGCTGAGCGGGTGAGCAGATTGCCAGCTGACGAACGTCGTCTGCTAAGTGAAATCATTGGCGTTCCGCTCTAGACTCCTATTTAAGAACTTAGAATAATGAAGCGACGGACTCCGGGAAGGTCCGCCGCTTTTTGTTTTTAGCACTTATAAACTGATAAAGTTAAATATTTTTTGCAGAATGTGTTCTGTGGTTTTCCGTAGTTACAATTTGGAATAGCCGAAGCTGTTTACCAAAGCATCAATTTTTGCGCCTGCCTTACAGTCAGGACAAGTATCAACTGAAAATGTTGAATAGTCAGGCAGCTCCTCGTGACCGAAGATTGCATGAACTGTATAGCCGTCTATATCATCAACAGCACTAAAAATTGCTGCTAATCCGCTGATGATTCCATGATAATAGTGGATACATTGTATTGCCTGTGATATCGTCGTGCCTGTTGTTGTCGAGGCGGCAAGCAGCAGGACTTGTTTATTCCAGACCATGCTCTGAACATTATCACGAAAAATCAGCTGACCAGAATGATTATGATCAGGTGTGATGATATCAATAATACTGCCGCTCATGGCGCCTCCGCTTGCGTTATCGGTTAATGCCTCTGCCAGATAGGCAGCAATGACTTCGGTCCCGTCCAGACAGACAATAGTCTCGACAGGCGTGCTGCTGACAAGAAGTTCAGCGAAGTATTTAGCAGCATCTCTGGCCATCACATGCCTGCTCTTGATTTGAGTCATATTCAGATAATAATTGACATGTGAATTGCGAGTAGCAAAATGTCCCGGCAGAATTTCCATCTGCAGAGAAGGCTTGACAGAAGATTGAATAAAAATAGCTCTTGATTGCATAGCCGTTCACCTCCGGAACTAATGATCTGAGGCGGCATGCAGCCCGGCTAGAACACCGGTAGAGAAAGCTGCCTGCAGATTATATCCTCCAGTGTCACCGTCGATATCCAGAACTTCACCTGCGAAATACAAACCCGGTACAAGTCTGGATAGCATACTTCTGGGATCTACTTCCTTAAGACTGACACCGCCTGCTGTCACCATGGCCTCCCGGTAGCCTCTGGTGCCAGCGATGTTCAGCGCCAATCCCTTACATCCTGATGCCATAGCTTCAAGCTTGCCCATTCCAACATCTGCTGCTCTTATATCCCTACTAATACCATACTGCTGCATCAAGGCCGCTGTCAAACGAGCAGGAAAAGGTTCGCCTAAACAGTTGATCAGCGACCGTGCAGGATTGGCGCTAATTGCCGTCCGCCAGATTTCCAACAAAGATGAAACAGATGCATTTGGTGCCAAATCAATCTTGAGCTGCCAGGCAGCTTCTTCGCCCGTTTTCTGTTTTAGAGAAAAATCAGGAAGATTACGTGACAGTCTAAGAATAACAGGCCCAGAGAGGCCAAAATGAGTAAAAAGCAGCTCTCCTCTATCAGAAGCCTTCTTGCGTCCATTACATAAGAGCTGTACATCTGTCTGCTGCAGGCTGATACCCTTTAGCTCCCGCAGCCATTCCGCTTCGATTACAATAGGTACCAGAGCTGGTCTGAGCATTTCGATTTTGTGACCAATTGATGCGGCTAGCCTACAACCGTCTCCTGAGGATCCTGTACCAGGCCAGGAGGTCCCACCAGCTGCCAATATGACAGCATCTGCATTATAGCTGCTATTCTCTGTGTTCACACCGACAATCCTGCCATCTTCAATCTGCAGAGATTTGACAGCTTCACCAGTTATGACTCTAACATTCACTTTGATATTTAGGCTATTAAGTGCCACCAGGATATCACCGGCTTTGCCGCTTGCCGGGAATATCTTGCCGTTTGGCTCTGTAATAAACCGAAGTCCTTCAGTTTCTAAAAGCTTAAGCAGATCTTCGCGGAAAAAATTATTAAAAGCAGGGTAGAGAAACCTGCCCTTGGAAAAATATTTCTGAATAAAAGCGTCAATATCATTGCTATTTGTTACATTGCAGCGGCCAGCGCCAGTGATAAGAAGCTTGCGGCCAGATGCTTGCATCTTTTCGAGCAAGGTAACACTGGCACCATTTGCTGCTGCGGACCATGCGGCAATCAGACCAGCTGCTCCTGCACCTATGACTATAACCCGTTTGCCCACTATTCCACCTTCTTATATTGGTTATGATCAACAATTTCAGCTACTCTGACAGCCGTGTCGTAGACGCTGCTTAGTGATACATTCAAAGCATTGCATATCAATGCTGCATTGCCTATACTTGTTTGAGATTGACCATTTTCCACACTGCTGATAAATGAAACACTCAGGTCTGTTCTTCGGGCTAATTCCATTTGACTGATATGTTGTCTCTCTCTGATGCGTTTGAGAAGATGACCATATATTTCAAGTGGGAAGGCAGTACTATCTGTGTATGAATTATTGGTATTTCGGTTATTATTGATCATATCTGACTACCTCAGCTGTCGATGTAACATTCCCTATATCAGGGATCGGCTGTTTACAAGTATTATTATAACAGAGACAAATGGCTATTATATAGACTAAACAGGTTGAATTGCCTGTTTCTAGGATCATTGATCATATTAAGTGAATGATCAAATAGTAGTAGACCAATTAGTCAAACGGAGGCCCCCAATAGCATGAGTCCTGAAGAAATTATAGAATCAACTGAACAAAACGAAATTATTGAAGATAATCATAGTCGCCTGGGTGATGAGGCTTTTGCAGGTGAAAAAACAATTATTGTCGGCCTAAACTGCGGTCAAGGCGAGGGCGATCTTGAAGAAGCTGAGCGTTCCTTAGATGAACTGGCTGAACTAGTTAAGACGGCTGGCGGCGTAGTAGTAGCTTCCGTCTTGCAAAATCGTTCCACACCTGATGTTGCCTGGTTTATAGGCAGAGGCAAGCTTGATGAGATTATAGCTGCTGCGCTTGAACTGCAGGCTGAAACATTGGTATTTGATGATGAATTGTCAGGTTCTCAAATAAGAAATATTGAGGAGCTGACGGACATGAAGGTCCTGGATCGTACATTTGTCATTCTGGATATATTTGCTGGCAGGGCCAAAACGAGTGAAGGCAAGCTCCAGGTAGAGCTTGCTCAGCTGCAGTATCGAATGAGCCGGCTGATAGGTACTAGAAAAGCGCTATCAAGACTAGGTGGAGGCATTGGTACGAGGGGTCCAGGTGAAACTAAGCTTGAGACTGATCGCAGACACATAAGTCGCAGGGTAGCGGCTCTCAAGAGAAATCTCAATTCTACACGTGAGCGCCGTGAACGGACAAGACAGCAAAGACACAATAATGACGCGCTCACAGTTGCTGTTGTTGGCTATACAAATGCCGGAAAAAGTTCCCTGATGAATACTCTCTGTGAATCTGAACTTGAGACAGCAGACCAGGTTTTTGCGACGCTTGATCCCGTAGCCAGGAAGCTCATGCTGCCGGATGGACAGCAGCTGATACTTATTGATACAGTTGGTTTTATCAGGAAACTACCGCATCATCTAGTAGAAGCTTTTCGTTCGACGCTCGAAGAGGTAACAGCCGCCGATATAATTATGCATGTAACTGATGTGGCCGACCCTGAGGCTGAACGCCAGGTTCAGATAGTTAATGAATTGCTAAGTGAGCTGAAGGCATTGGACAAACCAAGACTGCATGTACTTAATAAAGCAGATTTGCTTGTGGAACCGGCATCACGAAGTCTATTTTTTGATGGTGAGGGAGTCAAGACGATTCAAGTATCTGCCAGAACTGGCAAAGGACTTGAAGAGCTTAAGGAATTATTAGCACAAACAGCCGGTCTGGGTATGATTCCGCTGCGATTGCTGATACCTTACGATAAATCTGCGCTGTTGAGTTTGATTAGAGATAATGGCGTCATTGACTCAATCGATTATCTGGAAGCCGGCACATCAGTTGATACAAGAGTAAAATCAAGTGTTTACAGTGCTCTGGCTGATTTTATTCGACTTGCGGAATAATCTTGCTAAGGCTAAAATAGTAATTATTTAATAAGTAAGTTTTAACCGATTTGAGAGGGGGCTGCCGTCAGGCTGAAGCATTATGCAGGATTATGATCAGAAGGTAAATGACCTGATGCTAGACATATTCGATAAGATCCTGGTAACAGAAGAAAAAGCTCTGAGTAAGGGCTATTTTAAGGATTTATCTGTTGCGGAGATGCATACTCTCGAGAGCATAGGACTATACGATACAAAAACGATGAGTGAAACTGCCGCCGCATTAGGAGTAACTACAGGAACGCTCACAGTAGCAGTCGATCGTCTTGTCCGCAAGGGCTATGTTAAGAGACATCGCGACGAGCATGACAGAAGAGTGGTGAGGGTGCAGCTCACACGCCAGGGCAAGCTGGCATATCGTATGCATCATAAGTTTCATACACTTCTAGTTGATCGACTGGTCGAGCCGCTTGATGGAGCACAACGTGAATTGTTTCTAAATACTCTGCAGAGCATCTCTGATTTCGTAAATGAACAGAGCAGGAAATATAACGAGCTTGATAAGGAGCATAAATCATGACAGATAAAACCGGTTCGGGCAATTATGACATACGAGGCATCGTATATAACGCCGTAGCTGAGGCTGCCGGCAGTGATCTGGATGAACTCAGCGATACAACAGAGCTGATTACCACTCTCAATATGGACTCTCTGGCCATTTTTGAACTCGCTATTGAACTAGAAGAAGCATTCAAACTAAGGATTCCTGACGAAGATATAGATGAAATCAAAACAATAGGTGACGTTATCAGCTATATTGAGAACAAAGTTGTTTAAGGGGGAACATTAAATGCAGATTATAAAAGGCGAGCAGCATTTCAAGGTCCGGTCTTTTGCCAGTGTACCTGAGATGCTGAGACAGAGCACCGAGCTCTTCGGTGAGAGTCCGGCTGTTAAGCATAGGCTCACACCTTCGTCTGAGGTTGAGACAAAAACTTATAATGAGTTGTTTAAGGATACGACGAAAATTGTATCCTTTTTGCGCAGGAATGGCAGACGAGGACGCAGAATCGCTGTTGTTGGTGAGAATAGCTACCATTGGATAACATCATATCTGGCTGCTGTTAGCGGAGCAGGAATCGTAATTCCTCTTGATCGGCTGCTACCTCCAGATGAGATCCGTCAGCTTCTGATTAGATCAGAGGCTGATATAGTCTTCTATGACTCAGCGTTTTTCAGTTTATTTACAGCCGATGATGATGAGCTGCCATCCGAGAGGGTTTGTATGCGCAGCGGCAGGCTAAAAGAACAAGAGAGCAATCAGCTCTCAGATATTATAGCAGCAGGTCACATATCTGAGTCAGATCAAGTGGACAATTTTAACAGAATTCGTCATTATGATCTGGATCAGATTCTATTAGAACCGGCAGATTCAGATAAGCTTCCAGAAGATGAAATTGATCCTGATGCAGTGATGGCTCTTTTATTTACATCAGGCACGACCAGTATGTCCAAAGGTGTTATGTTAAGCCATACAAATGTCTGCGCTGATGTCCAGGGCATTGCCGGTATGGTCAAGCTTGATCCGGGACTACGGATGCTGTCAATATTGCCGCTTCATCATACTTTTGAAAACACCTGCGGCCTATTGGTGGCACTTTATGTCGGTGCCTGTATTCATGTTTGCGATGGACTTCGTTATATTCAGAAAAACATGCAGGAATATGCAATTGAAATGATCATCGGTGTACCAGCTGTTTTTGAGAATTTTTATCAAAAGGTCATGGACAAGCTGCAAAAAACGGGAAAAGACAAGACAGTTCGAAAAGTACGCGGACCTGTACGTTTTCTACGTAAGCTGGGCATAGATCTGCGCAAGAAGTTATTCGGACAGATCATCGATGCTTTTGGCGGAGCTTTCAAACTTGGAATATGCGGTGCAGCGCCGATCGATCCTGAGATCATCAGATTTTTTGATGACATAGGTGTACGGATCCTTCAAGGCTATGGTTTAACCGAAACATCACCGGTAGCTGCCGGCTGCAACAGCAAGGTTTTTGTGCCCGGTACAGTTGGCCGTCCTGTCAGCAATGTCGAAATTGCAGTTGATAGCGAGAAATATGGTATACCCGGCGAGATCCTGGTTCGCGGAGATATCGTAATGCTTGGATATTTTCAGGATGAGGCAGCAACTGCTGAGGTTATCGATGCAGACGGCTGGTTCCACACTGGCGATATCGGTGTGATAGACTCGCGCAAAAAATGTCTCACAATAACCGGACGTAAAAAATCAATGATCGTTCTTAAGAGCGGGAAAAAAGTATTTCCTGAAGAGGTCGAATATCTCTTCAATCAATTTGATTTCATCAGAGAGTCACTGGTATGGGGAGAGCAGACTGAAGATGGCGATGTCATAGTTAGTGCGAAGTTCGTACTAGATGAACAGACTCTGTCTGAGAAACATGGCCTCGACCCCGCGGACAGCGGCAGTGTACAGAAACTGCTTGATCAGATGATCAAGGAAGTTAATGCCCGTATGCCGTCCTTCAAATCAATACGTCAACATGTATTCAGCTTCCGCGGCATGGTCAAGACTACTACACTCAAAATCAAACGTCAGATCGAGATCGATAATCTCAAGGCTCTGATGGAGCGGCAGAAGCTGCGCTGGCGTGAACTTACCGGTAAAAATCTTGATAGTTATGATCATGAGCAAGATGATAAGCAAGAGGAAAATAAGGATGACAAAAGATAGTCAAAACACAGTACCAGCTGTTTCCAAAAATGAGGATAGATACTATCTATTTATCGTCAATCCACATGCCGGCCGCAAACATATGAAGAATCTGGCTGAGATAATCGATCAGGCTTTTCTAAAGCATGACATGCCTGACAGTTACGGTATCGTTATGACAGACCGCGGCGGAAATGCTATCGAACTGGCATCTGCTTTTGCCGATAAGTATGGTGAGCGTGGTATTGTTGTCGCCTGTGGTGGCGATGGTACGATCAATGAAGTTGCCCAGGCACTATATGGCAGCAAAACAGCCTTGGCTGCTCTGCCGATTGGTACAGCAAATGATTTTGTCAAAACAGTCTATCCAGGCAAAACGCTCGAACAGATCCTGGAGGGGCTGTTCGAGCCTCTTATACGGCGTATAGACTGTTTCTATGTAGATGATAGGATATGTGTCAACATCATGTCTCTGGGCTTCGACACGAAGGTACAGAAGGCTGCAGGCAAGATCCTGAGCCGGCATCGCTGGCTTGGCAGTGCCTCATATCCGTTTGCGATAGTTAAGAGCCTATTTGGTACAAGAGATTATGATATGCATTACAAATTTACCGCTATCGACGATGATGGCAATGAGACTGAAGTTGAGGCATCTTCCAAATATATTTTGGCAGCCGTCTGTAATGCCCGCTATTATGGCGGAGGTTATAACCCTGCGCCTGCAGCATCGATCGAGGACGGCCTGCTTGATCTCTGTCTGGTCGACAGTTTGAGTTTGGTCAAAATTCTTGGCCTGATCGGCAAATACAAGCAGGGTCAGCATCTTGGACATCCTGCGATCCATTACTATCGTGTGCGCAGCGGTGAGGCCGTGGCAGAAGGCACAAGCTTATTACTTGGTAATATCGATGGTGAGCAATTTGAAAAGGACAGACTGAGCTTCGAAATTCGCCCGTCTGCCCTAGATTTCGTTTTCATAAAATAAAGTAATGTTCTAGCTGTATTGAGCTAATTACTTCACCTGGCTATTTCCGTTGGAAGCTGCCAGGGTCTGTTTCTCCATCTGCTTCATCCAGACGATAAGAGCGGCCGTCATCTCTTTTGCATTTGCATAATCTGCCGGCAGCAATGGTTTGCCAATATAGAGATTGACTCTCTTTTTGCGTTTTTTAACACGATCAAAGGTTTTGGGCCATTTGCTCTGTCTGGGGAAAACACTGTAACCGCCCTCGATATAGACCGGAACCAGTGGTACCTTGCTCTTGACTGCGATATAAGCAGCTCCATCTTTCATTTCCGCAAGGCGTCCATCATGTGATCTGGTACCTTCGGGGTGAACGAGCAGAATATTGCCTTCATCTACTTTTTTCTTCGCAATTATCAAGCCGCGGATCGGATTGCCAAAACGGTCTATAGCTATAGCTCTTCCTACTTTTACGATAAGTTTGCCGAGGAGGCCATGCTTGTCCTCAAGATCCTTGCCTGCTATGCAGGCCATTTTTTTGAAATGACCACTTGGCAGAGCTGCGCCGATCCACATTCCATCTACATATGTCTGATGATTGGCTGCGATGACATAAGGAGTGTTAACAGGGAAATTATCCCTGTTAAAAAAACGAAGCTTTATTAAGAGTCGGGTCATGGTCATCCCGAAAAAGTATGCACCATAGCCAATCGGCCCTCTGGGGATAGGATATTGGCGTTCAACCTGTTTTTTGTCTTGTGGGACTATGTTTTCTGTCTGGTTGTTCGCGGAAGATTTGTCAGAAGTCAATTTGTTTCGCCTCCGGGGTTTTACTGATAAACTGCCTGGGCTTGCAGTCTCAGGCAGACAGACGCATTGAAGAATGTATCTGGCCGCTACCAAGCAGAATATCACAAATCGCCTGTATCTGCTATAGTAGAGCCTTTTCAGAGAACTTATGAAGACTCGTCTTCATTATTGCGAAGACGAGCTTCATGGGCTTCGAGAGCTGCCTGCTTGCGCTGGCCTTTGGTACCTATCAACTTCTTCTGTTCCCTGCGTTTACGGAAAAATTCCTTAAGGATATTGCTGCAATCAGCTGCCAGCAGACCATGCTGCCAATTGACAATGTGATGCAGCGGCAGATCAAAAGCTCTCACAACTGAACAACAGGCGCCGGCTTTTGGATCGAGAGCCCCGAATATTACATTGTTGATCCGGGACTGAATAATACCGCCTGCACACATGAGGCAGGGTTCAAGTGTCACATAGAGTGTACAGTCGCTAAGGCGCCAGCTCTTAAGATGGCGGCAGGCTTGCCTGATAGCAGCGATTTCTGCATGAAGCAGTGCATCTTGCCGAGCTTCCCGCATATTATAGCCACGACCTATAATTTTATGGTCGCGGACTATTATTGCTCCGACCGGCACATCGCCATTTGCGGCAGCCTTGGCAGCTTCGCGCAATGCTGCCAGCATGAAACGCTCGTGTTCAGCAGTGTTTTCCGCGGACATTATGAATTTATTATCACTACAGCTGTTCATCTTAATCAAAGATCAATACGGCAGGAGCCAATATTGCGGATATTAAGATCGGCTACTGCATCTTCACCGAAGACTGCCCTCATACCCTCAGCATAGTGATTCATCAAGTCCTGAGGTACGAAGGCCTGAATAGTTCCCGCAAAACCACCACCATGCACACGGCAGGCTCCCTGGCCCTCCAGCAGATGTGAAGATATAGCC